>JASFFM010000258.1:0-6549 GCA_050124295.1 Desulfobacterales bacterium
GGCTGGCTAGCAGTATCCTCTCTCGTGTTGCTGCCCAATGCCGGCATTTTCCTGGGCCTCCAAACCGCGCTGCGGGAATGGCCGTTGGGCATAAACTTCGTCATCTTGACGCTCTGGTTCGTGCTCAACCTACTTTATTTCCGCAAGATACAGCCGGTCATCAACCGTGCCTTCAACCGATCCCGCAACAGCCTCGTGCAGAGGCGCATGGCATTTCTGGAAGAAATATCCCTGTTAAAGAATCTGGACGAACTCTCCGCGGCCCTGACGCGTGCGCTGTCCAACGGGCTGGGGGTTGACCGCGTGGCATTCTACATCCGCCGCCATCAAGATCGTCGGCTTTACCAGCAGACCGACGGCACGACACTGAACCTGACGCCATCGCTGGAACGCTATCTGGTGCACGGCGGACACCTTATCGAGCGCGACCGCCTGGAAACGTTCGTGCCGAAACGCCGGGAGGTGCAGGCCGTGCGGAGCCTCTTCGAAAGGACCCAGGCCGCCTATCTGATCCCCATGGTTCAGGAGCATCAGCTGCTGGCCGTCGCCCTGCTTTCCGAGAAGACCGACGGGCTGCCCCTCAACAGCCAGGAATCGTACTTCATCCGGGAAATCAAGGCTTCGGGGACGATTGCCCTTTTCAACTCCATACTCTATCAGAATGTCACCGACCTGCGCGACCGGCTGCAGCAGCGCAAAATCACCCTGCAGCAGGAAATCAGGGACCGGGAAAAGGTGCAACAGGCCCTGCAAAACAGTGAACGCCAGTATCGCTTGCTGGCCGAAAACATCCTGGACGTTATCTGGATCATCAATCTGGACCGCAACGCCTTCGCCTATATCAGCCCATCGGTGACCCACCTGACCGGCTATGATCCCCAGGAGGCTGTCAAATTACCCTTAAATCAGGTCATGACGGAAGCATCCCTGGCACGCATGCGCCAGGAAATGCGCACCCGGGGAGGGCCCCTGGCCGGCGGGGAACCGCGCCCCTTCTGGATCATGAATACTGAAGTCGAGCTGATCCGTAAGGACGGCAGCACTGTCTGGGTGGAAATCAGCGCCAGCCCATTGAAAGACCGGGGGATAGCCTACAACGCCATCCTGGGCATCACGCGCGACATTACCGATCGGCGCCAACGGATGGAAATGCAGCATGCCAAGGTGGCCGCGGAAAAGGCCAGCCAGGCCAAGAGTGAATTTCTGGCCAACATGAGTCATGAGCTGCGCACACCCCTCAATCATATCATCGGGTTTACCGAACTGGTGGTGGACCAGCACTTCGGCACCCTGAACGAAACCCAGGCCGATTATCTCAACGACGTGCTGCAAAGCAGCCACCACCTGCTGGAGTTGATTAATGATATCCTGGACCTCTCCAAGGTGGAGGCCGGCAAGATGGCCCTTCAGAAAGAGGCCCTCGAACTGGCCCCCCTGCTGGAAAACGGCCTCGGCATGATCAAGGAGAAAAGCCTCCGACATAACATTCGGCTGAAACTGGACATTCAGGATGCCCCGGCCATCATTCAGGCCGACCAGCGCAAGATCAAGCAGATCCTCTACAACTTGCTTTCCAATGCCGTCAAATTTACGCCGGACGGGGGCGAGATCTGCCTTTCCGCAACCCAAAATCCGGGCGCCAACGGCAGCGGGTCCTTCCTGGAAGTCAGTGTCAGGGACACGGGCATCGGCATCGCGGCGGCCGACCTGGAGCGCATTTTCAACACCTTCGAGCAGGTGGAAAACTCCGCCGCACGGCATTACGAGGGCACCGGCTTGGGCCTGGCCCTGACGCGCCGCCTGGTGAAACTGCATGGCGGCCGGATCAGGGCGGAAAGCGAGGGGCACGACCGCGGCAGCCGGTTTGTTGTCGCCTTGCCGGTTGAAGAGAGCCGCCAACCCGCATGCGACCATTGATAGGGTGAAACATGAAGCGTACGGTACTGGTTATCGAAGATGATCCCATGAACATGAAGCTTATGCGCAGCCTGCTGGGTATCGGCGGCTATCACGTGCTGGAAGCTGCCGAAGCGGAAACCGGCCTCCGGATGGCGGCCGAAACCCACCCGGACCTGATTCTCATGGATATCCATCTTCCCGGCCTGGACGGATTGTCCGCCACCCGGCGTTTGAAGGAAATCCCGCAGTTGGCGGAAATCCCTGTCATTGCTCTAACGGGTCTGGCCATGGAAGGGGATCGTGAAAAGGCCTTCGCGGCCGGCTGCCAGGATTACATCAGTAAACCCATCAACACGCGCAATTTTCTGGACAATCTGGGAAGCCTGATGATGCCGTCGAAACAGGTGACCAACGCCGCCGCCCAACCACCGCGGACAACCCGCCGTGCATACAGCCGCATTCTGGTGGTAGACGACGACCCCATGAACGTCAAACTCGTGGTGGGCATCCTGAAAAAAGGCGGCTACGAGGCCCTGACCGCCTTTGACGGCCACGAGGCCATGGCCATGGTTCATGAGCACCAGCCGGACCTGATCCTGCTGGATATCATGATGCCCGGCATCGACGGTTACCAGGTCGCCCACAGACTCAAAGGGGATCCTGCCACGGCCGGAATTCCCATCATCATGATAACGGCCTTAAAAGATACGGAGAACAGGGTTCGCGGACTGGAGTGCGGTGCGGACGAGTTTCTCACCAAGCCGGTCAATGCCGCCGAGCTGCTGGCCCGGTCCAAATCCATGCTGAAGCTCAAGCGTTACCAGGATCAGCTCCGCTTGCGGATGCACCCGGAATTGGCCATCGGCGGCCGGGCCATGATCCCGGAGAATCGGCCCCCTGCCGGTCGGCAGGCCCATGTGCTCCTGGTGGAGGACGACGAGAAAGACCGGCGCCTGCTGGCCGGCCAGATCGAGAACCAGGACTGCCATCTCACCCTGGCCTGCGATGGCGAGACCGCCTTGCAGAAGATAATGGCCGGGGGAATCGATCTGGTTCTGCTGGACATTTTCCTGCCGGGTATCGACGGTTTCGAGGTCTGCCAAAAAATCAAGGCCCAACGCGAGACGCGTGACGTTCAGGTGGTGCTGATCACCTGCCTGAACGACCTGGAAGGCAAGGTCAAAGGAATGGAACTCGGTGCCGACGATTACCTCGTCAAACCGGTGGACAAACGCGAACTGGCGGCACGCACCAGGGCCCTGCTGAACAAGAAAGCCTACCTGGACCAGCTCCATGCCCACTATGAAAACGCCTTGTCCACAGCCATCAGCGACGGCCTGACAGGCCTCTACAATCAGACCTATTTCAAAAAATACCTCGATCTGGAGCTCAAACGCAGTCTGCGCCAGGACTATCCCACCAGCCTGCTCATGCTCGATCTGGACAATTTCAAACAGCTCAATGATCGCTTGGGTCACCTGGCCGGCGACGGGGTCCTGCAGGGTACCGCCCAGGCCATTCGGGAAGCCATCCGCGAAGTCGATCTGGCAGCCCGGTACGGGGGCGAAGAATTTGTCGTGGTCCTGCCCTATTGCGATGTTGCAGGCGCCCTCATCGTGGGCGAGCGCATTTTGGCGGCCATCCGGATACTCGACGTGGCCGGCAACAACCCAGAGGGGCTGCCAAAGGTCACGGCCAGCATAGGGATCGCCTCCTGTCCGGAAAATGCACGGGATGCCGAAGCCCTGATGCGTCAGGCCGACGAATTGCTCTATCGCGCCAAGGCCGCCGGAAAAAACCGCATCATGCTGCCCGATCCAACCCCATGAAGCCTTTCGGACGATCTTACCCGGTCGGTGGGGGAACCCGACTTGGTCGGGAGAAGAAATTTCAAACCATATGTGCCCACCCCAAGGCTGAAGCGACGACGACGCCATCGGAGAAGATCGAAGCCCACCGCGCCAGGGGGAAATTCCTCGCCCGGAAATCATAATTCGGGTATTTGCGCAAGAAAAACTGGGATGGGGCGGCCTTCAAGGGCAAGGCCTTCACGGCGCGCGATAGGAGGCGTACACCCGCTACGCCGCAGCAACGAGCACTGAAGCCGAACGCCGCATGGGGCCGTTTCCCGGCCTCCGGTCAGGCGGTCTTGAGGAGGGCGTCCCGACTGATCATCCCCCGAAACCGCCCCTCCGCATCCACCACCGGCAGCCGCTTGAGACGCTTGTCAACCATCAGGCGCACGGCCTCTTGGATGGGGGTGCTCTCGCCCACGATCACCAGGTCGGTTTTCATCACCTCGGCGGCGGTCCTCTCCCGCAGGGTCTTGCGCAGTTCCAGGGAACAGGCGTGATCGGTCTTGAAGCTCAGCTTGCAGCTGAGGTAGTCCCAGAAGCCGTGGCCCTGGCCGGCAAAGGCGGCCAGTAGGTCCCGGTCCGAAATCAGACCCAGAAAGCGGCCGTCGGCCGCCACCACCGCCACGCGCTGGATGTCGTCCGTGTCAATGATGCGGATTACTTCCTCCACCGGTGTGGCCGGTGCTACGGTCTGGCTGTCCCGGCGCATGATGTCGGACACATAACGCTGGTTGTCCACCTGGATGTTGCGGCGGCGGATGGCCTCCCAGTCCGGGGCTTCACGGGTGATCGTGCGGAAGACATCCACCCGCGAGAGCATGCCCGTCAGCAGGCCGTTTTCGTTAACCACTGGAAGGCGCTTGATTTTTTGGCGCAGCATCAGGTCCACGGCCTCGCTGAGCCGCTTGCTTTCGCCGATCACGACGGCCGGGCGCGTCATGACGGCCGCGGCCTGTTTGTCGGCCAGGGCATCCAGGGCGCTGTTCTTGCGGCCGGGCGCCGAGGCGGCCAGTAGCCCCAGGCGCAGGGGCATGCCGGCCCGGTAGACCAGGTCCCCCTGGGTGATGATGCCCAGGGGCCGCCCGGCCGGGTCCACCACCGGCACCCCGGTGAAAACGGCCGCCAGCAGCAGGCGCACCACCTCGCTTGCCGGCGTGTCCGGCCGCACCCGCTCGGGATCGGGGGTCATAATGTCGCGCACCTTGATCTGGCGGGGAATCAGGTTCTGCCGTGTTTTGTAGGCCCGCACGTCCAGGTCGCCCACCGCCACGATGCCGTCGGACACCAGATCTTCCAGGGCCGTGAGGACGGTTTCCGTTTCGGCGGCCGGCAGGACGATCTCGATTTTAACCGGCATATTGTAAGAGATGGTCAGCAGGCTGCGGGAGGCCATTTCACCAGTTTCGTAGCATCCGGCTGTGGCACGGGAAACAAAACAGCGGGCCGCGATTTTAAGCCCTTTGACATAGTCCACCACGGCCTCGTACAGGGGCTTGCCCTGGCGGCGGATCTCCTCTGCCGTGTAAACCGTGATCAGACGGTAGTTCATGGCCATGTCGCACCTCCTTTGAAAAGGATCTGGACCAGCCCGATGCCGATCAGGACCAGCCCGATGCCGCCGATGTTGTGGGCCAGAAAGGTGACGGCGGCCACGGCGAAACCACCACCACGAATGGATTCCACCACCTCCAGGGCGTAGGTGGAGAATGTCGTTAGGGCCCCCAGGAAACCGGTCATGAAAAACAATCGCACCGAAGGTGTCAACAGGGGCAGGCGGTCGGCCAGGGCGAAGATCACCCCGATCAGAAAGCAGCCGGCCATGTTGACGATAAAGGTACCCCAGCTCAAGCCGCTGCCGAAAAGACGGATCGCCCCCAGGGACACCAGATAGCGCCCCGCCGCCCCCAGGCTGCCGCCCACCATCACGAGAAGAATTTTGGTCAGCATGTCCATCGTGTCTTATGCGTCGATCCGCTAAGCGACGGCCCTCGTCAAGACCGCCGGGATATCCTCATCCTTGCGCCGTCTGCCCAAGAGCCGTGCACGCTTCCGTCGTCATTGATTCCCTTACGCAGCCACCGTTCTTTCTTATTAGGCTGGATGCCATCTGATTTCAATAGATTATACCAGACATTCCCAAATGCCGGTCCACAGGCCTTGATGGCCCACATGATGCCCTGTGTATCCAGCGCTCATCCACAGATCCCATCCAAGGCTAAAAACAGCCATGCCCAACACTTGCCCCCGACCGCCCCGCCCTGTTGGACCAGGCAGGCGGCGCCGCATACGCGACGACCCTATTCGCACCGACGAAGGTTTGCTACAATCGATAAGGCGCTGCATCCTCTTCGACAGCAAGCAGCATCCTAAACACCCAGGGGAAACCCACCTAAATCAGGCCCGTTGCGCTATTGTTTTCCTCTACCACCACGACGGCCAAAGAGGGTGGCGGAATTCGGTGATATCGCCCTGGCGCAAAGATCGGTCAGGCTGCCCGAGGTCCTGACCGGCAAGGAAGTCAGGCGACGCATGACCAATCTGATTCTCGGTTTCAACCTCATGGCGGGTCTGGTGTAGGGTGCCGGCCGGCGGTGGATGGAAACCGTGCGGCGGCGGGCAGCGCATTTGGGTTTCGGGTACGATGGCATCACTGTTCGCAACGGCAAGGGGCGGGGGCGGAGTCTTCATGCTCCCCCAAAGCATCAGGCAGGCCCTGGAAGTCCATTGGGCGGAACCGAAGCGAATCTGGCGATCAGATCGTAAGGCGGGCGGCGGCAGGCGCTTTCTGCCGTCA
>JASFFM010000259.1:0-6539 GCA_050124295.1 Desulfobacterales bacterium
GGGTACGGGGAGTGCGTTGGCATCCTGAGGCGATCCCGTATTGACGGATACATAGCCGCCGGACTGAATGATTTTATCCAGGGGGTTGCGATCGACCATCAGATCTTTGATGACCTTAAAGGCTCGCGCCCGCCAGGGCTCAATGGCGATCACATCCCCATCGGCAAATTTGCGCATGTGCAGCTGACAGAGGGTCATTCCCTTGTGGGGGCCATGAGGCACGCCGTCCACCACACAGCCGCAGGTCCCGCAGATGCCTTCACGGCAATCATTGTCGAAGGTAATCGGTTCTTTGCCTTCCAGGGTCAGCTTTTCGTTGACCAAGTCGAGCATTTCCAGAAATGAAGTATGGGTTTCAACGTTCGGGACAGGAATGGTTTCAAAACGGCCTTTATCCTGGGGGCCTTTCTGGCGCCATACCTTCAGCGTTATATTTATGGTGTGATTTCCCGTGGTGCTCACTTGTAGCTCCTTTGTGTTAGGGCGACATTCTCAAATACCAGAGGCTCTTTATGTAAGTTGGGTGTGTTGCCGTAGCCATCGTACTCCCAGGCGGCGACATGGCAGAAATTCTCGTCGTCACGCTTGGCTTCATTTTCTTCCGTCTGGTGTTCTTCCCTGAGATGACAACCACAGGACTCATCCCGTGACAGAGCATCCAAGGCCATGACCTCGGCGAACTCCAGAAAATCGGCCAGCCGCCCTGCCTTCTGAAGGCTGAGGTTGTAATCGGAGGACGTTCCGGGCACCTTAACGTCTTTCCAGAATTCCTCGCGCAGGCTCTGAATGGCGCCAATGGCCTGCTTCAGCCCCGCTTCGTTACGGGCCATGCCCACATGATCTTCCATGATTTTTCCGAGTTTCATGTGAATGTCCCGTACCGTCTGTTTACCGTCGATGGCGAGCAGATGCTCATCGCGTTCCTTTGCTTGCTGGGCGGCATCGCGAAACGCTTGATGATCTTCGGTCACCTCGGAAACCCCGTTGGTCGCCAGGTAGGGGCCGATGGTGTAAGGTATGACGAAATAGCCGTCCGCCAGGCCCTGCATGAGGGCACTGGCACCCAGACGATTGGCACCGTGATCCGAGAAATTGGCCTCTCCCAGAGCGAAAAGGCCGGGAATCGTGGTTTGCAGTTCGTAGTCCACCCAGAGGCCGCCCATGGTGTAGTGGGAGGCTGGATAGATCATCATGGGTGTTTCGTACGGGCTGTCATCCGTGATGTTGTAATACATGTCAAACAGGTTGCCGTATTTCCGCTGGATCACCTCTTTGCCGTCGCGTTTGATGGCATCTGCAAAGTCGAGATAAACAGCGTAGCCGGTGGATCCCACGCCGCGCCCAGCGTCGCACTGTTCCTTGGCGTTGCGGCTGGCCACGTCGCGTGGCACCAGATTGCCGAAGCTGGGATATTTTTCTTCCAGAAAATAGTGGCGATCCTCCTCGGGGATCTGGTTGGGGGGTCGGCTGTCGCTGGCGTCTTTGGGCACCCAGACCCGGCCGTCATTGCGCAGGCTCTCGCTCATCAGGGTCAGCTTGGCCTGAAAGTCGCTCGTGTGCGGAATACAGGTCGGGTGAATCTGCGTAAAACACGGGTTGGCAAACAGGGCGCCTTTTTTATAGGCTTTGAAGGCTGCCCCCACGTTGCAGGAGTCGGCATTGGTGGAAAGATAGAACACCGTGCCGTAGCCTCCGGTGGCCAAAAGGACCGCGTCGGCGGCATGGCGTTCCATTTCACCGGTAATGAGATTGCGAACGATGATCCCCCGGGTCTTGTCATTGACGATGACGATGTCCACCAGTTCGCGGCGGGTAAACATCTGAACCTTGCCGGTGGCAATCTGTCGGGAGAGGGCGCTGTAGGCCCCCAGCAGAAGCTGTTGGCCGGTTTGCCCCCGGGCATAAAAAGTGCGTGATACCTGGGCGCCGCCAAAGCTACGATTGGCCAGCATGCCGCCGTATTCCCGCGCAAAGGGAACACCCTGGGCAACGCATTGGTCGATGATGTTGTTGCTGACCTGCGCCAGACGGTAAACATTTGCCTCCCGGGCGCGAAAATCACCTCCCTTGACGGTATCGTAGAACAGGCGCCAGATACTGTCACCGTCATTGGGATAGTTCTTGGCAGCGTTGATACCGCCCTGGGCGGCGATGCTGTGTGCCCGGCGCGGGCTGTCCTGGATACAGAAGGCTTTGACATCATATCCCATTTCGGCCAGGGAGGCGGCGGCCGAGCTGCCGGCCAGCCCGGTTCCCACCACGATGAGCGAGTATTTACGTTTGTTGGCCGGATTGACCAACTTCGTTTCGAAGCGGTATTTATCCCATTTGTTCTGGAGTGGGCCGCTTGGGGTTTTTCCATCCAGCTGCATTGAAGGTCCTCCTTAAGCGATAAACGAAAGGTAAATCGGCAGAAATCCGAATCCCAGGCCGAGCACTATACTGAGAACAAGGCCGCCCCCGTTGATGATCGGCATATATTTCGGATGGTTCAGGCCAAAGGTCTGAAACAAGCTCCAGAAACCGTGGCTGACATGCAGGGCCACCGCGATCATGGCCAACACGTAAAGGCCGACATAGACCGGGTTCTGAAAAGCGGTGGATACGATCTGAAAAATGGTGGTACTGCTTTGGTCGACGAAAAAGCGGCTAAAATTGCTCAAATGAAAAATAATAAACAGCAAAATCAGAATACCGGTGTAAGGCATACTTGCCGAAGCAAGGGTTTTCCCGCCAGGATTGCGGTTTACGGCATAACGGGTGGGGCGGGCATTGAAATTTTGCCAGAATAGAATCAACCCGCAGATCACATGGACCAGAAACAGGCCCAACAAACCAAATTCCGCAATCCCCAGCAGGGGGCCCAGGGCGTGAAGGTGTTCCGCGTAACCGTTGAAAGCATCGGCTCCGCCGTAAATCGTCAGGTTGCCGGCCATGTGAGCCACCAGAAAACCGACGAAGCTCAGCCCGGTCGCGGCCATCATCAGTTTTTTGCCGATTGAACTACCGAGGGTTGTCGTCAACCATTTCATTGTTAGCGATTTCTCCAAGCAGATGAGGGTTTAAAAGAATAAGCGGGCATGCCGGTAAAGGCTTCAGATCCACCGATGCAACCGTGCCGCCCGGCGCAAACGATCCGCAGCGGGCATAAATGTGGAAAAGGGGAAAGGCTGGGCAATGATTGGGTAGAGGGGGTTGTTCGGTAAAAGGGGATCTGAACCATGATTTCCTGCCTGCCGGCGTTTTAGTGATCCCTACATTAGGCACCAAACGCCGACAATTCAATAAACAAGACTCAATTCCTATTTGGTTTGGTCCGAACTGTCAATGAATTTCTGCCGCCACCACCGATCCTGCGGCGTCCTCAAAATGGCGTCCGCCAGCGATCGTCCGAGATCGGTTTGAAGCCGCTGGCGCACATGGGAAATCCATCCTGACGGTGCCGCATATCCCAGGTCAGCCAGATCTTTGAGGTCGATCAGGAAGGCCAGTTGATCGGCATCGTGGGCCAGGCGTGCCTCCGGGCTGTCCACCCGGTTGAACTCATCGATCAATGCCTTAAGTTCGTCTCCGAAGGGCAGGCCATGGACCAGATCATTGACGGCAGCGTCTTCATGGGCTTCGACATAGAGTTTCTGGACATAGTTCAGATCGCCGATGCGGGCTTCCGGTAGATCATGAACGAGACTCATGGCCATCAACTTGCGGGTGTCGACCTCAGGGGCCATCTGACCGAGCACGAAGGCAATGAAGGTGGTTGCAAAACTGTGCTCCGCCACCGATTCGTTGCCGCTTCCCAGAAATTGGTATCCGGATCGCGGCAGGCGCTTCAGGCTGCGGGCCTCGAATAAAAGTTGAGCGATACGATTCATCAAAGCGGTTTCTCCTTCCGGTCGCTGATAAGTCCCAGGCGCTTGTGCTTTGTGGAAAAATAGCCATCATGGGCCGATGGTTATCAGCGCTGTCCCCCAACCGTTTTCGCGGCGTACCAAAGGGCTTGGGCATCGCCTTTTTACGGGTTGCCGCGGAGAAATGCAACGGCTGTGACTCCTCTGCGACTTCAGGGGGGCTGTTGGGCGATTGGACAACTTCCTTGGCCGGGCACAACGCCGCCTTGGCCATTGGAGGCCAAACAAGTTGACACCCATAGGCAATTTGGATAAATTCCATTAATTTATAGATCATCTTTCTGCCGGACGAATCCCCTTAACCATGCACCCTGGAGATATCGATGAGTTCCGCCAAAATTGACATACTACATATGTTTCTAAACGCCGGGCCGGTGGTTCAAATGGTCCTGTTACTGTTGATTCTTTTCTCCATTTCCTCGTGGGCCATCATTCTGATAAAATACCGCTATATGCGAAGGGCTTTTCGCGAGTCGGCCCTGTTTATCGAATTTTTCTGGAAAAGTCGCGATCTCACGGATGCCTTTTCCAAATCCAAGCAACTGCAAGGCAGTCCGGTGGCGCGTATTTTTCGTGTGGCCTATCTTGAACTTCGCAAACTCAGCAAACACGGTTCGACAACGAACGCCCGCCGTGGACCGAACGAAAAGAGTTCGCTGGGCGCACGGACAGGGGGTATCGACAACGTAAAGCGTGCCTTGCGTCGGGCCATCAACACCGAAACCACGCGCATGACCCAGATGGTTCCTTTCCTGGCCACAACCGGCAATACCACGCCATTTATCGGCCTTTTCGGAACCGTTTGGGGTATAATGAACTCTTTCCATGGCATCGGGCAGATGGGCTCGGCAAGTCTGGCCGTGGTGGCGCCTGGTATTTCCGAAGCGCTGGTGGCAACGGCCGTGGGGTTGGCCGCCGCCATTCCGGCCGTTATCGCATTCAATTTCTTTATGAGTAAAATCCGAACACTCGAATCGGAGTTGGTCAGTTTTTCGCAAGATTTCCTGAATGTCGTGGAACGGGACATCTTTAGCAGGCAAGGAGGTGCCTGATGCAGGTCGGCAGACGCGACAGTGGCTTCATGGGTGAGATCAATGTCACCCCTTTTGTAGATGTCATGCTCGTGCTATTGATTATCTTCATGGTGACCGCCCCCATGATGGTGGAAGGGGTCAACGTTGACTTGCCGGAAACCACGGCCCAGCCGCTGGAGTCGGAAAAAGAACCCCTGGTGGTCAGCGTTGATAAGGAAGGGCAGGTGTTTATCAACGATTTCAAGACCGGTCGCGATATTTTCGCAACCAAACTCAGCAAGGTTCTGGAGGCGCGCCAGGACAAAACGGTTCTGCTCAAAGCGGACAAGACCATTCCCTACGGGGTCGTCATGCAGGTCATGTCCGATATGCGCAGCGCAGGGGTGACCAAGCTGGGAATGGTAACCTTGCCGGTACCCGAGATCAGCCCCAATGCGGGCTGAGACCAATACAGGACCCCCAGGCATGATTGAAAGCAACTGGCAAAGCATGGTGTTAGAAAATGGGCAGGACTTCCGCAAGGTGATGGGGATGTTTGCTATTTCGGCGGCTTGCCATGTGGCTTTTTTCCTGTTGATTATGATCGCGCCGAACTCGTTTTCCTCATCCTACCGGCTATCCAGCCAGCCCATCAACGTCGATCTGGTTTCGCTGCCGGCGGCCGAACCCGCGCTGGCCCCCCCGGCTGCGGCCGCCCAACCAGCGCCGGTGGTAACGCCGGAGCCACCCCCGACGCCCGAAACGGTGCCCGTTCCTGCGCCCAAGCCAGACCCGGTGCCCATCGCCCCCAAGCCCAAGCCCAAACCCCAAAAAGTGGTCAAATCGCTCAAACAAAAGACCATCCAAAAAAACAAGGTCAAGAAGACAACGGTCCAGAAACCAACCCCTCCGGCGGTCAAAGCCAAATCGAATCAGGTCTCCAAGGCCATCGAATCCATGCGTCGCAAAGTGGCCGATCAGGAGAAGACCCGAACCCTATCGGGAACCGGCAGCCCTTCCGGCGGCGGTGGAGGGGGTGGCGGCACAGCCGTTTTGGGCCGCATTCAAAATTACAGAATTGAAGCAGCCATAGCGGTAGGGCAGAATTGGGCCTTCTCCCAGCAGCTGGCCGGGGTCAATGAGCAACTGGAAACCTTGATCACTTTTCGCATTCTGCCCAACGGTGAAATTACGGATATCAAAGTCGTGCAGGCCTCCGGTAATCGTTATCTGGATGAGTCCGCCCTGCGGGCGGTCCAGAAAGCCAGCCCGGTGGCGCCGCATCCGGATGGGTTAAACCGCCCCTATATCGAAGTTGGTGTTCGAGCGACCCCGGCGGGCTTTAAATAATATTAATCGCTTTGGTCGGCTATCCGAACTCAGACAGCCGAAAAGATCTTGAAACGAAAGAGAGAGAGTCCTGATGTTTTTTGCGCTCCGCAGATCGACGCTGTTTTCTGTCCTCGTGTGGATGGTGCTGTCACTGATGCCAACGCCGGCCTTGGCCGTGGACGAATTTATCGAGATCAATCCCTTCCTAAAGAAAATCCCCTTGGCGATTCCGGATTTTAAGCCCCTCGCGGAGGGGGGAGCCACACGGGAAACTTCTGCTGAAGCC
>JASFFM010000260.1:0-6537 GCA_050124295.1 Desulfobacterales bacterium
CCCGAACTGGGCGATGATGGTGTCGTTGCCTACACCAGCGCCCATCTCGACGGGATGGAATCAGAATATATCATCCGCTCCGGGCACTCCTGTCAGGGACACCCATTCACAATAGAAGAAGTGCGGCGCATTCTGCTCGAACATCTTGGCACGCAGGCAAGGTTGACACAATAATGGCTGGATGCCGGTCAAAAAGGACAGCGCTATTCCTATAACAACGTCACGGCAAGGAAGGACAAAGACAGCAGCATCACCATCCACTTTGGTGGCGACCCCAAGGCGGACAACTTCCTGCCGATCGTGCCGGGCTTGAATTACATCGTCAGGTTGTATCAGCCGGGGCCAAAGATCCTGAAGGAACCTGGACATTTGCGAATCTGAAAGCCTTGGAATAGCGGCTGACGGGCATCTACGGCATGAACTTCGAGAACATGCCGGATCTAAAATTCCAGAACACCGATAATGTCCTGTTAGGCCTTCAGCGTCGCCAAGATTAAAATTAATCGTCACGTCAGTGAACAAGAACCCTTCCAGGCAACAGAAAACAGCAGAATAATCGTCTTCGAAAGGACGTCCCGTGGACTCAATGCATTTGAAAACAGCCAACAAGGGCGGCTTCGCTATCGTCATGGTGGTCGCTCTATATTTGGTTTTATCGATTCAGGTAGTGCTGGCGGATGATGCACCCCAGGACACCGCGTGGACGTTTTCCGCTGCACCCTACGCATGGTTTGTCTCCCTGGAAGGGGATGTTACGGTAAAGGGAGAAAAATCTCATGTAGACATGAACTTCAGCGACATCTGGGATCAAATGAATATCGGTGCCATGGTCGCCTTCGAGGCCAGCAACGGCCGTTGGGGGCTTCTCTCCAACGTTATCTATGCCAACCTGGGTCAAGAGACGACCATCAACGGCATCAAAATCGAACCGTCCATCGATTTATACTTGATTTCATTGGGCGGGTTCTACCGGTTTGGCACCTGGGCGCTGTCCAATAGACCTGGACAAAACGGGCCTTCGGTGAGTATCGATGGCACGGCCGGTGGCCGTTACACGCACATCAATGTGGATCTTGATTTTAAGGGTATTGGCACGTTTAGCGGTAACAAGGACTGGATCGATCCAGTTATTGGCATGCGGACGTTGTTTGATTTCACGGAGCGCTGGTCGCTGACCCTGGATGGCAGCGTCGGCGGTTTTGGCGTGGGATCAGACTTCACCTGGCACGCCGGAGGTTTGGTGGGTTATCGGTTCGATCTTCTCGGGGAAAAAGATGCAAAGCTTTTCGGCGGCTATAGGGCCCTTTCCTGGGATTATGAAGAGGGTCGTGGACGGGACAAGTTCGAGTGGAACGTGGTGATGCATGGTCCTATCCTCGGTTTGGGCATCACTTTCTAGGTTGGATGGACTGCCCATTCCTAAATGATTGACCGGCGTGATGGTGGATAGCAAACAAAACATATGGCTATTCGCAACCTCTAATGGGTTGCCAAGCATGTGAGGATGCCGTTCAGGCCCCCTGGGGCCCTCCGAAAAGTGCTTATACACTTTTGATTTCCATACTTATGGTACCGTTTTTCTTGATTAATGCTGGCTGCATTTTTTTGATTTTGGGGCTAAAAATTTTTCGACATTGAAAATGTATTATACCCACTATCGACAGTCGTAAAATGCGTATTGTTTTGGGTGGGAAATGCTACCCTTAAAATTTGACGCCCGAAGGCCAACCCCAACATATTGTGGTTGACATTTTTGCTCCCAATTTAGTGGCTGGATTGCTCCTTGAGATAGCTCAGCCATCCTGGAATCTCCAAACGAGATGTGCTACAGTTTCCCTGAAAACAGAAGCCGATGGATTTTGGTGTGAAGCAAATGCCGACCAAGGAATTGGCAACATGAAAAGCTACCGCAAGGAGCTATGGTTCAACGTGCCCACCCGCCGGGCCTTCATCAACATTACTCCCGATGTGCAGAAATGCATCGATGAGAGTGGTGTAAAAGAGGGATTGGTGCTCGTCAACGCGATGCATATTACAGCGTCCGTTTTTATCAACGACGACGAGTCCGGCCTGCACCACGACTACGATGTTTGGCTGGAAAAGCTGGCCCCTCACGCACCGGTGGAGCAGTATCGTCACAATGTGGGGGAAGACAATGCCGATGCCCATATGAAACGGCAAATCATGGGCCGTGAGGTGGTTGTGGCTATCACCGAAGGCCGCCTGGATTTCGGGACCTGGGAGCGTATCTTTTACGGTGAGTTCGACGGTCGCCGTAAGAAGCGGGTCCTGGTGAAAATTATCGGCGTGTAGCTGCCTGCCCGACCCGTCCCGTTGTCTTGTCAATATCTCATCCCAAAGCCGAAATTCTGTGGATGCCTTGGCCCAATATCGCCTAAAGGCGCCTGGGTGTTTCTTGTTGACAAAGAGAAACCATATCAGCCCGAACATTTCCTTAAAATACTTGTGCCAACCTGCTTGGATGAATTTCTTCCCTGGCTTAAGGGAAAATCGCGGTCAATGCGTCCGGTACCCTTGGTGACCCGCGGGTTTCAGAACGCCGCGGATACCATTTTCACCCGGCGGTCATGCCTGGGGCATCCCTTTCCGGCGCTATCGTGCGCTTGCGGTCGCATGCGGTCGTGCAGGGATCAACAGGAATATTTCAGATTTGCCGCGCGTCGATTTGCCGACCGACCGTGACCGATTAGGGCCTGATGCTTGGTTTGTGGCGACGAAGAACCTGGGCCATAAGCGGACTTTCCTCCGGGGGGCCACGCGGGGGGAATCACCTGCGGGGGGTCCGTCGCCTCCGGACAAAGACGCCCCTGCAAATCTTGCGGATCGCATCCGATCAGATTTTACCCTTCTTCTCAAATCCTACGACCTCGCCATCCATCCTTGACGGGCGGGATATGGATCGGCGA
This sequence comes from Desulfobacterales bacterium, assembly GCA_050124295.1. GTDB lineage: Bacteria > Desulfobacterota > Desulfobacteria > Desulfobacterales > UBA5852 > JABZFP01. The sequence continues at coordinate 2,928 of JASFFM010000260.1, forward strand.
TCCGGCTTGACCATAATAGCGAACATCATTATCGTAATTCATCGTCCGATCAGCCTTGAAGCGACCATGACCCATCCGGCGCCGTGGTCGCCGCCAAACCTTTATCCATATGCCGGTCACCCCTAAGGCTTTCCATCATGATCCGCTCGCTCCTAAAAAGCACCGGAAGATACCTGCCGCCCCGCTGCGTTAGCAACCATGAACTGAGCAAACGGATGAACACTTCCGATGAATGGATTCGGCAACGCACAGGGATCGAGACCAGATACTGGGTGAGGGAAGGTGACGACATGAGCACTTCGGATCTGGCCTTGGAAGCGTCCAGGATGGCCCTTGCACGCGCTGGTTGGCTGGCCACCGATCTGGACCTGATTGTGATGGCCACCATGACCTCGGACACTTACGTCCCCGGTGCCGGCACCCGCTTGCAGCGCAAGCTCGCGGCCACCAATATACCCGCCCTGGACATTCGCCAGCAGTGCACTGGTTTTCTGCACGGCCTGGAATTATGCGATGCCTATATCAAAAGCGGTAAGGCCCACAGAATCCTGCTGGTCAGAGCTGATTTTCAGAGCCGCTTTCTGGCGCTGACCAACGAAAATCGCGATACCGCCGTCATTTTTGCCGATGGGGCCGGGGCCGCCTGCCTCGAAGCCCAAGAGACCGATCGGGAGATCGGCATTCTGGCTGCCGTTTTTCATGCCGACGGGAGGCATGCCGATGCCCTGCGCGTGGGTATTCCGGCCCGAAAAAGTGGCCCGATTGCCCATCCCGAAGTATTGGCCCAGAAAGAATATTTACCCTATATGGACGGGAGAACCGTATTTATAATGGCCGTGACCCTGTTGCCGGAGGTGGTCGGGGAACTTCTGGAACAATCTGGCCTGCAGTTGGCCGACATCGACATGATCATTCCGCACCAGGCCAACCTGCGGATCAATGAGGCCTTTCGCGATCGCATGAAGCTCCCCAAAGAGAAGATTTACAACAACATCCAGCGCTATGGAAATACCACCGGCGGCACGATTCCCATCGCGCTGGATGAATTGATGGAACAAGACAGGCTGAAATCCAGGGACAATCTCATGTTGATCGGCCTGGGCGCCGGAATCACATGGGGCGGAGTCCTTTACCGCATGCCCTGAAGGTCTGGAAAACCGGCGATGCCGACAATACGATGCGCTCCGGCAAACGAGGCATACGCGCTTGTTTAATGGAGGCCAAGCATCAAGGGCTGCCAGCCTTTGGGAAGATAACATTCGTTATCCCCCTTTTCCAAGTTGGCGGGTATCAGTTCGTGCCGCTTGGGGGTATAAAGACTGCTGGTGCATGCCCTGAACGTTGACGCGCAAGGCGTTCGGGTCGCGGAGAGGCGAGGACCACCGCAAGATCCCCGGGCGGCACTTCGCTGATAAGACGCATCGATGCGCGTTCTGATCATACGATTCAATGGGAGGAGGTTTTATGCCGGCGGATGTGTTTGCGCTTAAGCATTTTTCCACCAACGGCATCAATGTGCGGGCGGCCGTGGAAGGCGAAGGCCCGCTTGTCATCATGGTTCATGGCTGGCCTGAACTCTGGTATTCCTGGCGGCACCAGATTCGACCCGTGGCCCAGGCCGGTTTCAAGGTTGTGGCTCCTGATGTGCGCGGCTACGGGGGAAGTGACCAGCCAGATCCCGTTGCGGCTTACGATATGATTGAGATGACCGCCGACGTGGTAGGGTTGATCGATGCCCTCGGAGAAGATCAGGCCATTCTGGTGGGACACGACTGGGGCGCCCCGATCTGCTGGAACACCGCGGCACTTCACCCCGAGCGAGTGGCCGCCGTCGCGGGGCTCAGCGTTCCTTATTTTCAACGGGGTGCGGTGTCGGCCATCGAACTATGGAAACAACTTTATGAGGGCAAGTTTTTCTATCAACTTTACTTCCAGGAAGAAGGTGTCGCCGAGGCTGAACTGGAAGCCGATGTCCGCACGACCCTGCGCAAGATTTACTACCTGGCATCAGGGGACCTGACGGTTGCGGACAGCCAGGCCCTGCTGACCAAAGGGCCGGAGGACCCTTTTTTAGATGGGTTGCGCGACCCGGATCCCTTCCCGGCCTGGCTCACCGAAGCTGATCTGGATTATTTTGTCGAGGCGTTTACCGGCAGCGGTTTTCGGGGCTCCCTGAACCGTTATCGCGCCCAGCAGCGTGACTGGGAAATACTTCCCCAGCTTTCCGAATTGACGGTGGACCAACCCAGCTGTTTTATCGCCGGGGCGCTCGATTTCGTGCGTTTCTTCGTCCCCGGCTTAGACTTATTCGATAACCCCGGCCAACATTGTACAGACTTTCGGGGTGCAAACCTTATCGACGGGAAAGGGCACTGGATTCAGCAGGAGGCGCCCGTGCAGGTCAATCGCGCCCTTCTCAATTTTCTTGCCGATGTCGCCTGACGCCCCCTGAAGACAGCATACATCGTGGGTTGGGCGACGTGAAGCAAGTTAGAAGCAACGCGTGTCCAGCGCCCCAACCGCCTGAAATATCGGGGTGAGGGCTTATTTGAACACCCTTGAGATTATGGAGCCCCGGCGTAAGAGACCAATGCCTTGTCCACCGACAGGCATCGCCGTGCGTCCTTTCCCGATATGCGAACCCATGGCGATCCATTCAATCGATTGATAGCAAGAAGGGAGACCGGCGGATGAACTTCGAAGAGCTGGATTACCAGCGCACCGCTCTGGGCGAATTGGTCCTGCGCCGGCGGCGGTTGCTGGCGGCAGGCGGCCGCGAGATCTTCGAGGTGAAACTCAATGACGAATACCTCATGTCGTCGCTTTTTCATGAAGGCGAAGAGGCCCTGGCCGATCTCGGGCTGGCCAAACTGTCGGGTCAGGACTGGGATATCGCGATTGGTGGGTTGGGTTTGGGCTATACCGCAGCAGCGGTATTAAAATACGATCAGGTTGCCCGTATGCTCGTGGTGGAGGCGCTGGCGCCGGTGATCGATTGGCATCGGCGCGAACGCGTTCCCAACGGCGTCCTGCTCGAGAAAGACAGCCGATGCCAATATTATCACGCGGACTTTTTCGCCCTCGCGCGAGGCGACGGCTTCGACCCGGATGATCCCGGACATCGTTTCGACGCCATCCTGCTCGATATCGATCACACACCCGATGCGCTGCTCAACCCCGGTCACGCGGACTTCTATTCAGAGGAGGGAATGCTGCGCCTGCGGGCCTTCCTCAAGCCGGGGGGCGTTTTTGGCCTGTGGTCCAATGATCTTCCGGATCAGGATTTTTTGGCCCGCATGGCCCATGTCTTCGACACCGCTGACGGACATGTGGTCCTGTTCGACAACCCGATTCAGGGCAATACGGCAACCAATGGAATTTACATCGCCACGGTCGCGCAAAGGGATTGAAGTCCTTTTCCAACCCCGGGGCGTGCGGTTTTGCATGCGGGGCGATCTTGGAGCGGATATGGCGGGGCACCCTTTATAGGCTTCTTAGAAGCGCCGATGGCACCCGTTTAATTGTCGTTTTCAGACGGGCCCGTACGGTCGGCGCGAACGGCATAGAGATTTCCTGGCGGCGGGGTTCCGCGTTTTTCGTGGGAAAAATG
>JASFFM010000261.1:0-6516 GCA_050124295.1 Desulfobacterales bacterium
GCGGTCCGTCCAATCTCGACGCTATCATGAAGCTTGACCCGGACCGACTGTTCAAGCTGGTGGAAAATGAACATCCTCAAACCATCGCTATCATCATTGTTCACGCCAAGACCGAAACGGCCAGCGAAGTCATGTCGCGCTTGCCGGACCAAGTAAAAACAGAAGTGGCCCTGCGCATTGCCAAACTGGAAAAGGTCAACAGCGGCATGGTGGATGAAATTAACCGGGTGATTCAGACCATTCTCAGGGATAAGGAAACCTCGAAAACTTATGATACCGCCGGGGTCGAGAGATTGGCCGAAATCCTCAACCTGGCCGATGAAATGTCCAGCGAACTGATCATGGGTGAAATCGAGGAACAGGATCCCGAATTGGCTGCCAGGATCAAGCAGAAGATGTTCGTGTTCGAGGATGTCGTTCTGGTGGACGACAAGGGCTTCCAGAAACTGCTGCGAAAGGTGGAAACCGGAGAGTTGGCGGTGGCACTCAAGGCAGCCTCTGATGAAGTCAAGGAGAAGGTATTTAAAAATATGTCGGCCCGGGCAGGCGATATGCTGCGCGAAGAAATCAATGATATGGGGCCTGTGCGAATGAACGATGTGTCCGCCGCCCAGCAGAAAATAACGGGTCTGATTCAGGATATGGAATTCAAGGGCGAACTGATCATCAGCGGCCGGCGCGGAGAGGCTCTCGTTGCGTAAGATCATCAAAAGCTCGAATACGGAACAGGTCAATACCTTCCGGCTTCATTATTTCCCCAACATACCCCTGTCCGATGCGACGTGCAGCCCATCTAAGGCCACGCACGACGGCGATACTGTCGAAGGGACCGCGAACCATCCACCGGAAAGACAAGATTTCAGGCCAAAAATCGGCGGGGAAGATCGTTCGTTGCGTGTCGATGAAATCGAACGTCAGGCTTACCGGGAAGGTTACACCCAAGGGCAGGCGGAAGGTCGCATCGCCGCTCAGCAGGCGTCCGCCCCCCTGCTGGCAACCCTGGAAGAGACCTTGGGCCAACTCGATGACCTGCGCAACCGCATCCGACAACAGATCGAGCAAGAAGTGGTCGAACTTGCCCTCCACGTGGCCCGTAAGGTGGTTCATCACGAATTAACCGTCTCCGAGGAGGCCATCCTGTGCGTCGTCCAGGAAGCCATGAATAAACTTGAAGACCCTGGCAAAATTTCCATTCGATTACACCCCGAAGACTTGAAACGGATCAACGGCGCGGGCGAGCGTCTTCAATCGGTCATGGAGAACCTCGACAACATTCATTTTGAGGAGGATCCTGGCATTGACTGCGGCGGCTGTTACATCCAAACCGAATACGGCGAAATCGATGCCCGTGTCAGCGAACAACTTCGCGCCGTCGAAGAAGCCTTTCGCGCCCAGATGCACAAACCCTCCCCAGCTGATTAGAGAAACGCTGCCCATGGAATCATTTATCTGTCTTGATCGTTATCACGACTGTCTTGAAACCTGCAATCCGATTCAAGCTTATGGCAAGGTAAGCCGTGTCGTGGGGTTTACGGTTGAATCCATCGGCCCCGAATGTCGCCTCGGAACGGTGTGCGATGTTTTTGACAAGGAGGGCTGTCGCAAGTTTCCGGCGGAGGTCATGGGTTTCAAGGACAACCGGGTCTTGTTGATGCCGCTGGAGGAAATTCATGGCATCGGCCCCGGAAGTCGCGTGGTAGCACGGCAGACGCGGGCCTATATTCCGGTCGGAGATCATCTGCTGGGAAGAATAATTGACGGCATCGGCAACCCGATCGACGGCAAAGGACCGATCGAGGCCCAAACGCAATATCCGATTTACGCGCCCCCGCCGAACCCTTTGAGCCGCAAACGCATCAACGCGCCTTTGGATCTTGGTATCCGTGCGATCAACGGCTTGCTTACGGTCGGTTGCGGCCAACGGATCGGCATCTTCGCCGGATCCGGGGTGGGGAAAAGCGTTTTACTGGGAATGATCGCCAAAGCGACGACCGCGGATGTCAACGTGATCGCGCTTGTCGGTGAACGCGGAAGAGAGCTTAATGATTTTATCGAAAAACAGCTCGGCGAGGAAGGCTTGCGCCGCTCGGTGATTGTCGTGGCCACCTCGGATCATCTTCCCCTGATACGCATGCGCGGGGCGTTTATCGCCACGGCGGTGGCAGAGTATTTTCGCGATCAAGGGTCCAGGGTCAATCTGATGATGGATTCGGTAACGCGATTTGCCATGGCCCAGCGGGAAATTGGTCTTGCCTTGGGGGAGCCTCCGACCACCAAGGGGTATACGCCGTCGGTCTTTACCCTTTTGCCCAAACTGCTCGAGCGGGCGGGAACTTCTTCCACTGGGGGTTCGATCACAGGTCTTTACACCGTTTTGGTGGAGGGCGACGATACCAATGAACCGATTGCGGATGCCATCCGCTCCATCCTGGATGGCCATATCGTGCTCACACGGGATCTGGCCAACCAGGGACACTATCCGGCCATCGATGTATCGCGCAGCATCAGTCGCGTTATGGACGATATCGTCTCTGAAGACCATCGCGATTGCGCCCGCAAACTGAAAAACGTGCTGGCGACTTTCCGCAAGGCGGAAGACCTGATCAACATCGGGGCCTACGCCTCCGGGAGCAATCCTGACATTGACTACGCCATCCAGATGATGGGCAAAATAAACGCGTATCTGCGTCAGGATGTCGATTCGGCTGTTTCTTTTGAACACAGTACCGATGCCTTGATGACCTTGTTTCATTAACAGGAGTTCGCGTCGTGGGCCGCCCCTTTAAACTGCAGGCCGTGCTTAACCAGCGCCAACATCGGGAAGAATGTGCCCGCAAGGTCCTTGCCGAGGCGGTTCGGGCGTTGCGCCAGGCCGAAAAGACGTTGGCGGACATTGAAAATGTTCGCGCTTGTTACCGCAAAACCATGCGTTTGAAACAGGCCAACAGCGCCGCTGCCATGGAAATCATGCTTTATATGCGGTTCCTGGAACGCTTGGATAAGGAGATCGCTGCGCAACAACAGGTCGTCGATAAGCTTGTCCAGGAAAAAGAAAGCAAGCGCCAGGCCCTGATGTCGACGCTCAAAGACCGCAAGGTGATGGAGAAATTGAAAGACCGCTACCTTGCCGATCTGGAGCAAAAGGAGCGGGAAAACGAGCAAAAGTTGTTGAACGAGGCGGCGATCAACCGCTACCAGCGAAAGGCCTGAGTGGACGGTGGCGGCGGCAACTTTTGCCGCGCGACAGGCAAAGACTGCCTTCGACTGGAGAAGGATGACAATCCTGGGAAGTCTTTGGCAGGAACAGCAATCCATGCCCGGGGCCGGCACGACAGGGCCTGATTGAAAAAAGCGGCTGAGAAGGACGGCCAAGAGAAAACATTGTCGATCGTTCAAGTTCACTGGCACGATAAATGCTACACCATAAAGCAATCGCCAATTTTAGCCAAGGATGTTCATGCATGTTGAATACCACGCCATTACCTGCAGGACCGACGGAAATCCCGGGCGGTTGGACGAAAATCGAAACAACCGCATCATCTTCTGGGGGAAACACCCCCGGGGATGATCAAGCTTGTTTTGCCACGACCCTTGAGACGGTCAATCGTGAGCGTCAAAATGCTACCCGCAGCGCCAAGCATCAGACGGATGAAACGGGTGAATGCCCGCCGGCGACGGAAGAGCCGACCGTCGAATCGCAAGGCCAAAACGAGTGTGGCTTGCCGCAAAGCAGCGCCGAAGCAATCAGCGATAAAGATGGGCTGATCGCAGACACATGCGCCATCGTCCAAACCGAAGTGATCCTCAAAGGGGATGAGCCCTCGCCAGAAACCGCGGCGACGGACAAGGCAACACCATCCGACATTAATTCGTCCTCCACAAGCGCATCCATCGAAGGGCAAGCCCCAGGTTTAAGCGACCGCAACAAAATAGCTGCGTCGTTGGCGCAAGAGGGCGCCGAATCCAAGACGCTTTCGGGCTCGAACCTGACCCACCAGGCCGCAAATGCTGGCTCAAGCCTGACCACCCGGGCCGAAAATGACGCTTTTGGCCCCCAGGGAAGACCCATACCCCCTGGAACGGAAGGGCGTTCACATACGGAAAAGAGCGCAGCGACGCCGACGGGAACGCCAGGCCAGACAGACCTATCCCCCCCGACCCTGCAGATGATAGGGGCGGAGTCCCAAAGACAGATCTCGTCCCCGGCGAAGACCTCACGTATTCTTGGGCGGTCGGCTCGGGAAATGCCCTCCGCGGAAGCCAACGCCCAGTCTGCTGTAGCGGAAACACTCGATCGTCCATTGCAAGACTTGGCGGTACAAGCCGCGAAGGATACCGCCAGCAATACGCAAAAGCAGGCCAATGAGATGAAAACGCCCGCGGCCGCGGACAAGCAGACGGAGATTTCGGGTCTAGGCCAGGAACGGTCTGGGGCCGCTCATGCTTCCAGCAACCGCCCCCCAGCCTTCCTCGAGGCGACATCCGAAACACCCCCTGGGACCATGGCTGAGGAGGCCGGTCCGCTGGCCGGCCGCGGGGCGGCAGCAGATGCGGCGATGACATTTACTACGGCGCCGGGGCCAGGAAAAGTTCCCGCCGCATTCGCCAGCAGTAGCGCCGCTAGCGCCGGAGGACCGGTCGAAGCTTTTCAGCAGGACAATTTTCATCAGCTGGTGGAACGGGCGCTGTTTACGGTGCGCGGGGGTCAGTCCGAAGCACGCATCGCTCTTAAACCCGATCTTCTGGGCCATGTCCAGATGAAGATTGTCACCGAAAACCAGTTTGTGAGCATCAAAATTGTGACCGAATCGCTGACCACACGTGATTTAATCGATGCCAATGCCAACCAGCTCAAAACCGAGCTCCAGCAAAAGGGGCTGAACGTTGAATCCATCGAAGTTTCCGTATCGGATGATCAGCGTGACGACAACCACAGTGCCAAACAGAGAGAATCGTTTCTGCGCCAGATGGCTTCCCGGAAACGCCCCCTGTCCGAGAATGACGAGCGTTGGGGAGACCATGAAGCCCCGCGCGAAAGGCACCTTCAGCCCCCCCTGGGGGGGATCGACTATTTTGCCTGATCGGTTGAAGGGCTAAATGTTTGACCCGCTAATCGACAGCGCCAGAATCTATCGGTAACCGTGGAAACAGGAAGAAGGACACCATGACCATCGCAGGGGTAACCAGCCACCAGAGCCCGACCGGCGAAGGGACAGCCAAAGCACCCGATGCGCTGGGGCGGGATGATTTCTTGAACCTGTTGGTAACGCAGCTTCAATATCAAGACCCCCTAAACCCCATGGACAGTACGGATTTTACAGCCCAACTGGCCCAGTTCAGCTCGCTGGAGCAGTTGACCAACGTCAATGACCAGCTCGTCGAACTAACCGCCACGCAGACGGAATTGAACAACGCCCAGGCGGTGGCCTATATCGGTCGCACCGTATTGTCCAAAGGCAATGCCATTCAGGTCACGGAAGGCTCTCCAGAACCGCTCCAGTTGAACCTGGAGGCTCCGGCCGCGGAAGTTTTCGTCAGCGTCTATGATGCGGTCGGAAACCTGCGCAGCAGCTTCAAAGCGGGTGCCATGCCGGCCGGACGGGGTACCGTTGCATGGACAGGAACCGATATGGACAACAACCCGCTGCCGGATGGGCCATATCGATTCGAAGTGGCGGCCATCAATGAGGCCGGCAATGAAATTCAAGCTTCACCCCTAAGCGGCGGGCGCGTCACGGGGGTGGCATTTGAAGATGGTGAAGCTGCGCTGGTGGTCAACGGCCAGTCGATCCGTATGACCGATGTGGTCGAGGTGGTTCAAGGTCGCTCCGGGCAACCCGGACCTTGACCCGAGCCGCATGGGCAAAAGAATTTCGCACACCTACAGACAATGATGCCATTGGGAACATCAATGGTGCTGGAACAACCATCTTAGGAGGATCGCATGATTGGTTCATTATTCGCAGGGATCTCAGGTCTGAATGCCAACTCGACGGCCATGACGGTTATCGGCGACAACATTGCCAACGTCAATACCACCGCTTTTAAATCCAACCGGGCTTCCTTTGCCAACGTGTTGAGTCAGAGCTTGGGCGGGGGCGGGGGCAACGACATCGGACGGGGTGTCGATTTCTGGGGGACAACACCCGTCTGGAGTCAGGGCTCTCTTGAAAACACCAGTGGCCCCATGGATATGGCCATCAATGGCCGGGGCTTTTTTCAGGTGCAGGACGAGGCCGGCTCCGATTTCTATACACGCGCCGGTGAATTTTCCTTCAACCGCGAGGGCGATCTGGTGAATCCGGACGGGCTGATTCTGCAAGGCTACAGTGTGCAGGCGGTGGCCCCCAACGGGACGCTGACCCTCGGTTCGATTGCCAATATCCAGATCCCCACGGAAAGCACGACCCCCCCGTCGGCCACAACCGATTTTACGGTGGACGTTAATTTGGATTCGGCGGCCCTTGTTGGGGATACCTATTCGACAACCCTTACCGTGTACGACTCCTTGGGAGG
>JASFFM010000262.1:0-6483 GCA_050124295.1 Desulfobacterales bacterium
CATCAAGGAGAGGGACAATGCTTGAAATCACGCTGGAATTGAAGAACACCATCCTGGATACGTTTAAAATCGACAAGGATGAGATTACCATCGGCCGCAACATGGCCAATGACATTACCATCGACAACCTGGCCGTATCCGACCGCCACGCCCGCATTGTCAGAGACAAGACCGGCTATTATTTGGAGGATCTGAAGAGCACCAACGGAACTTTTGTCGATGGGCGAAAAATCAGCCGTATAGGCCTGGAAGAGCAGCAAGACATCACAATCGGCAAACACAGCCTGGACGTACGTATATCGAGCGCAAAAACAGCCGATCCGGATTTTGCCCGCACAATGAAAATCGACCGGTCCTGACCGGAAGGCGGCCATCAAGGGAGGTCATTGGTCGGTGGAAACCGTTTCGGTCGGCAGACAAAACCGTCTGGAAGACCGGCCGGAATCAGGGTTTGCCATCCTCAAGGGTAAAGCGCCAGCGGCAGAAAACATCCTCCGGATGGTCGTCCGGCGGGGCAAAAAGACATTCCACAACAATTCGCTCATCAATCTCCCGCGCCAGCCCCTCGAATTCTCGGCGATGCATTTCCCGGCAATGGTATTCGTCCAGACCACGCTTCAGGCGTGCCACCTGCGTCGGGCAAGACGGTACGCTAAGCTGCACCTCATTATCGCGGTGATCGATCTCATAGCCCACCAGCAGCGTCCAGGGAAACAGCTTTAAAACCCGGACAAAACCCTCCAGCCCCCCCTCCGAGATCCCAAAGCGGGATTTGATATCCCGGGCCGCCATGCCTGAAACCCGACCCCAGACGTCTTCGTTGACAGCTTCGGCCACGGGCTGGCCGAAGCGCTCCGTAACGAAAATGAACCAGAAGGCATCAACGACCCGATAATGCCACAAAAGAAATGCCAGGTACTCGCGAAGCTGGGGGGCATCCATTGAATCCAACGGGTCTTGGGTCATATCATATCCTGTGTCAGGTAGATGAAGGCGATAACATAGGGCCGTGCCGCACGACCGATCAAGCCTCCCCTTGATCATCAACACGACGGTGAAACGGAACCGGCGGGCGGGTGCACCGTCAGCGGCGGCGATAGGCCGGGGGCATCACGCTCGAGGTGCGATGGGGCTCTGGTATCCAAATCTTTTTTGCCAGATCCCGATCGATACGCTGCGTTAACACTCGAAATCGATCTGCTCGGCCATGCCGCCGTAGAGAAACCCCCGCGGGGTCTCACTTTTTAAAAAATCATGCGGAAACCCGAGGTCGATCTGGCTGATTTTATTCAAGCGCTCTATCTGATCGGTATCGAGCGTAAACTCCAGGCAGGCCAGATTTTGCTTGACCTGTTCGTGTGAACGCGCACCGATGATCGGCAGGACCTGGGGTTGCTGCCGAACCCAGTTCAAGGCAACTTGAGCGGGGAGACGCCCGATCTCATCGGCCACCCGATCGACTTCCCGGGCAATCGAATACGTGCTGTCATCAATTTCTTTAAACGCCGCTTTGTCAAGACGTCGTTCGCTTTTCTGTTTGGTCGCCTGGGTATATTTCCCCGTCAGCAGTCCGCTTCCCAGCGGGGACCAAGCCGTGACGCCCAGATTCAATGCACGGGCCATGGGAATCAGTTCCCGTTCAGAGGTCCGCTCCACCAGACTATACTCCACTTGCAGGGCAATAAAGCGGTTCCATCCGCGCAATTCAGCCAATGTGTTGGCGCGAGACACGATCCAGGCCGGGGTGTCCGAAACCCCGATATAGAGGATTTTGCCGGCTGTGATCATATCATCGAAAGCTCGCATGATTTCTTCCACCGGTGTGGTCGCGTCCCAGGCATGCAGCCAGTAGAGGTCGACATAATCGACCTTCAACCGTCTCAGGCTGGCCTCCAGGGACTGAAGCATGTTCTTGCGATGATTTCCGGCGGCGTTGGGATCCTTACCCGGCATGTTGAGGGTGTATTTGGTTGCCAGCACAAAGCGCTCCCGATCTGCGGCCATAAACTCCCCGATCAGCTCTTCACTGGTGCCATCCGTATACAAATCGGCGGTATCGATAAAGTTTCCCCCCGCTTCGGCAAAGGCTTCAAAAATGCGACGACTCTCCTTGGGGGAGGCGCCCCAACCCCTCTCATCACCGAAGGTCATCGTGCCGAGGCAGAGTTCGGAAACACGCAGGCCGCTGTTGCCCAACAATTTATACCGCATGCTTGTTCTCCTTGGGCCTTGAGGGGCCCCTGCAGATGGTGTCGGTAAAGAAACCTTTCATACGTTCCCGGTCGGCAAAGATTGGACGGATCCAAACAGGACGGTCGGCGGGGTCCCACGCAAGGCGCCGGACGAAAAAAATCAGTGTCCGCCGGAGCACAGCGCTCCAGCATCTATCCCGTCTGCTTACAGGCAGGTTACATTCCGATGTAAGGGCCAAACTCCGCGAGCACGACGTGGATCGGGATGGCAAACCCCACGCCCTCCACCGAGCTGTGGACAAGTTTGGACGTGTTCACCCCGACCACCTGGCCATCCTTGGTAATCAGTGGGCCACCGCTATTTCCCGGGTTGATCTGCGCGTTGGTCTGGAGCATGTTGGAACGGTGCCCTGAAAAAATACCGGAGGTCACCGTGTGTCCCATGCCCGCCGAATTGCCAATGGCATAGAGGGGTTGACCGTGAGCTAGGCCATGGGCATCGCCAGGAGGGATGTATGGGGTCTTGTAGCCGTTGAGCCGCAAAAGGGCCAGATCATAGCGCTCGCTGATCATGACTTTTTCAGCCCGCAGCTCGGTATCGTCCGCCAGGATGATCGTGTAACCACTCTGGGAGAGTTCACTGATAAGATCCTGCTCATATTTGCCGTAAGCCTCCTCAAACTGGCGCTGCTGCGCCTCAAATTGCTGGCGCTGCTGGCGTAAGGCTTCTTCGCGGCGCTCGAGCTGGTTCTTCCAATATTTGTATTCCTCCCGACGCATGCTTCGCTTCTGCCGGCGCAACTGCGCTTTTTGTTTACGCAGGTCGCGTTCGGCCTGATCCAGAAGGCGGGCCTGGTATTCCATCTGCTTTTTCGCCTCTTCAATTTTATCGGCGACGTCTTCCGTCTGACCATAAGAAGAATCGATAACATGACGGTTGGTAACAATATAGCCCGTTTGGGAGACAAAAAAACCCGTTCCGCCCCCCAGTGACATTTTAATCGAAACCGTCGCGTTGCGGGCCTGTTCGATTTTGTTAGCCGGCGGCAGGTTTTTCTGGAAATGGGCCACCAGATCTTCTCCGGCCAGGGCCGGGGAGGTTTGGGCCGCTTCACCCCCTTTCGTTTGCTTATCCTTGATATACTGCTGGGCCGATTCGTAGACATCCTCATCCGGCGTATCCGTAAAATGCCAGACACCATTTTCGTCTTTGTATTTATACATGGCGGCAGTGCCGGCATCGGTGAACATAAAAACGGTACCCAACACAACAAGCATTACCAACAGAATGCCCGTGCCCTTCAAAATGGTAGGCCGGCCTTTCTCTAAATAATGCTGACATCTCTCCGTCATATCTATCCCCCTCGAGGCTTTTCCGACCCTCGGGCAGCCTTTCTGGATTGAAAACCAATCTAAAAAAATTTTATTATGGCACCGGCAAAGTGTCAAGACGATCTGAAATATCAGGGAGAAAAGGTCTCCCTAAATATGATCCGCCATATCCCGAGAAAGGGCCAGCGCATCGGCACGGCTTTGGGCGAGGTCGGCGATCGATCGCTCCGGGGGATCGGAATGGACCGGTATCGGTAGGACGTCCGCCTGGAAGAAAGCCCTTGCGATCACTCAATACCTTCCATATTTTTGCAGCGGTTGATTTTCTTCAAAAGAATGGTTGCATTGGGGGGCAGAATGACAATTTGGCCTGAGGATGCCCATACGCGGATTAGGAGCAATGCGCAAATAAATGCTTTCGGGACAGCACCCCAAAATAATTCCAGCCGCCAGGCCCCAATTCCGGGCTTACCGCCATCGCGGTCGCCGCCAACCGAAGAGATTGCAACGAAAGGCCGGTTTATATTGGCCTCTGGCGGGCCGGGCGTTTTTAGATCCGGCTATCGTGTGGGCAGGATATCCTGCCAGGGTCCCTGCTGCAATGTCTTGCGGTCGGCCTTCAGCACGCTGACCCATCCCTTTGAAAACCAGTCCGGAAGGGTGTGGAGCACACCGCCCTGCCTACCGCGGTATTCAAATGGCCGGTGGAAATGACCCAGAAAAACCCGGGCCGCTCCCTCGGTAAAACGGTCTTCCGCAAATGACTCAAGCTGGTCCAAAGGCAACGTTTTGCGAAAGGGCGGGTTGGTATGTTGCAAGCGGTGCTTAACGTACCGTACCACGCGGGGACCCATCGGTAACCCGAGAATGAGCATCTTGGTGATCGGATTCCTGATGCCCAAGCGGAAAGCAAGATATTTTCGATCGCGGCGGTTGATGCGGTCGCCATGGCAGAAAAGATTCTCCTCGGCATCTATCCACCAGGAACGCTGGGTGCACCAGGTAAAGGCCGCCGCGTGTCTTTGGGCCAGGAAAAATTCGTGGTTGCCCTCGATATATCCAATACAGCGGTGGGCTTTCTCCCTGCGGCACCATGCTAAAAACCGGCGGTGCAAAGTATTTTCATATCGCGGCAGCGCGATCCACAGATCAAAGATGTCGCCGAGAAAAATGACATCGCCGGATCCGCGGGCCAGAGCGGTCAGCATGTGATAAAAGGGGTCGATATTCCCCTGGGCCTGGCCGATGTGCGCATCCGCGATCATGATCAGAGGTTTGCGATGGTCGCCGGGGGCCATTGTGGCGGCAGAGGTCTTGTGATTCACCTAAACGTTATCCCTATGGCTGGAAGATCCGGCATGATCCGAAAGCGGATGGATTTATTCGAGCATCGCTCCAGATATGTATGCGGCCGTGAAAAACAGGCCTTGAAAAGACTTCCAGGGGTGTTTGGATTCGGTTGCCATAACCTCGAATCGCCGGATATGGATCCTTGCATAGAGGCTATAAAACCGGCCGGCAGAAAGCCCGATACCAGCCCCTTGCTCCCATCTCAGCATTGAGGGGTGGCCCGGATTGGCAAATGCTCTAATATAACCCATGCATAGCTGTCAAACGGTTTCCTATGGACCCTGCGCAAACACATCGTTCCCAACCGGCCCTCCAATGGCTGTGGCGGCGGACCCGCAGCGTTCAGCTCTGGATTGCCCTCTCCGTTGGTCTGGGATTTGGCAGTGGTCTGTTGCTCATCGCGCAGGCCGCCCTAATTGCGCATCTGCTCCAGGCCGTTTTTATTGAAGGGCTGCCGCGTTCCGAGCTGACGCGCCATTTTATCCTCTTCGCACTCGTTGTGGCGGCTCGAGCCGCCCTGGCCTGGGGACGTGAAATCGCCGGATTTCAGGCCGGCGCCTACGTTCGGGCGCACGTCCGACGCCAACTTTTTGAACATATGACCGCTACCGGCCCCGCTTATTTACGCAAGCAATCAACCGGTGCGCTTGCCAGCACCGTTATGGAGCAGGTGGAAGCCCTGCACAATTTTTTTGCCCATTACCTGCCCCAACTGGGACTGGCGGCCATGGTCCCGCTCAGTATCGTCGTCGTGATATTTCCGGTCAGTTGGACTGCCGCTGCGATTCTGGCCGGATCCGCCCCCTTGATCCCTTTTTTCATGGTCCTCGTGGGCATGGGGGCCGAGTCCATCAGTCAGAAGCAGTTTCAAGCCCTTTCGCGTATGAGCGCCCATTTTCTGGATGTTCTGCAAGGCCTGCCGACGCTTAAACTTCTGCAGCGCAGCCGAGCGGAAGCGGATCGTGTGGGCACGGTTTCGCGGGAGTACCGTCTGGGCACCATGCGCGTGTTGCGCATCGCCTTTCTGTCGTCTGCGGTCCTTGAATTTTTTAGTTCCATATCCATCGCGCTGGTTGCCGTCTACCTGGGGACCCATTTTCTCGGGTATGTCGATTTCGGCACCTATGGCCACCCCCTGACCCTTAGCGCCGGGCTGTTCATCCTGATTCTGGCCCCCGATTTCTATCAACCGCTGCGGGAATTGGGTACCCACTATCATGCCCGGGCCGAAGCGGCCGGAGCCGCTGAAGAGATCATGCGCATCCTGGACACACCGCTGCGCAGGCCAGCCCCCCACCCTTCGACAAACGGCGGCAACAGGCCACCGGAGGTCTTTTTCGATGCTGTGGGCTTCAACTTTGACGATCGGGACCACAACGTGCTGCAAAACCTATCCTTTCGAGTCCGGCCGGGTGAACGCGTTATCCTCACCGGCGCCAGCGGCGCAGGTAAATCCACCCTCTTGAATCTTTTGATGGGCTTTGATGAACCGAGCGAAGGCACGATCTGGATCGACAAAACACCGTTGAGCGACATGCCCCAGCCGTATCAGCACAACCAGCTGGCCTGGGTCGGACAGCACCCCGTTTTGTTTCACGGATCTCTGCGG
>JASFFM010000263.1:0-6472 GCA_050124295.1 Desulfobacterales bacterium
TGTTCACCCTCAAAGGCTTTCTAAGCACCTCCCTGAACGATATCCTGAAGGCCTGCCATACCTCCAAAGGCGGCTTCTATAATCACTTTGCGAGCAAGGAGGCGCTGCTGCTGCAAGTCCTCCAACGAGCGCGGCGCAACTGGCGGGAAAAAAACCTGGCCGGGCTTGAAAGCATCCCCAGCCCCATTGACAAGGTCAAGCGATTGCTTCTTAACTATCGCGACCGCTATCTGAAAGACACCCGGAATATGCCGGGCGGCTGTCCGTTTATCATGCTCGCCGTCGAACTGGCCGATCAACACGCCACCATTGCCAAGGCATTGAACAAAGGATTTTCCGATTTGAAAAACAAGATCCGACGGCTGCTGGACAAGGCCCGTCAAAGGGGTGAAATCGATCCCAAGGTCGATACCGCCTCCGTCGCCGAGATGCTCTTTGCCGGGATGCTGGGCGCTTCGCTCATGTTTGGGCTGGATAAATCCTTTGCACGGCTCGACACGACCATTGACAGCTTGCTCGCTTATCTGGAAAGCCTTGAGGTCGCCACAGCATGAATCCGCAAGATGCCCGGGCCGCGATTTCGATTGGCGGTCGCCATATGGCGGGGGCGTCCTCGGGATAGCGACCAGCACAGCATGCACGGCAATGGCCGGGGGTATCCCTGGTATCAGGGGGGCAGATCCTGCAGAATGCCATCCGAGATGTCGCAAGCAACCGTGACAAGTTGCGTTTCAAAGACTTCGCCCGCCTTATGGTCAAGCGGCGACATGATGAGGACGCTTTGCCGATTGAATGATGGGTCGCTGGCGCCCATGGGTTTCGGCGGACCGGTCATGAAGAAGGTGGAATGCCACATGGCGCATATAATCCGATTCGAGGGGCCGTCTTGCGGCCAACAGCGCCATGGGCGTTCGAGGTTTTTTTACTCCCACTAACCGTTAGCCCAGATAGGAGAATAACTCATGACACCTCCCAACGATTTCAAAGCCCTGGTCATCACCGAAAGCGAGGACCATCAATTTCAGCGAACCGTCGCCCGGAAGACCATCGACGACCTGCCCCAAGGCGATGTCGTCGTGCAGGTGATGTTTTCATCCCTCAATTACAAAGACGTGCTCTCGGCGACGGGCAACCGGGGGGTCACCCGAAACTATCCTCACACCCCCGGCATCGACGCCGCCGGTCTCGTGGCGGAAAGCGCCGATGAACGTTTCCAGCCCGGCGACGAGGTCATCGTCACCTCCTACGATCTGGGAATGAACACCGCCGGCGGCTTCGGTCAGTACATCCGGGTGCCCGCCGGCTGGGTCGTGCCGCTGCCCCGGGGGCTGACCTTGCGCGAAGCGATGATTTACGGCACAGCCGGCTTTACGGCCGCGCTTTCGGCCTGGCAGATGATCGATAGCGGTATTCAGCCGGACGATGGCGATATTCTTGTGTCGGGGGCCACGGGAGGGGTCGGCAGTATCGCCGTGTCGATTCTTTCCATGAGCGGTTACAGGGTCACGGCGGTCAACGGTGTCGTGGATGAAACGGATTATCTGCGTAGCATCGGCGCCCAGGCGATTATCAGCATCGAGGAGGCCACCGATACCAGCGGCCGCCCGATGTTGAAAGGACGCTGGGCGGGTGCGATCGACACGGTGGGCGGAGACATCCTGGCGACCACAATCAAATCCATGCATTTCGGCGCTGCCGTCACCTGCTGCGGTAACGTAGCCTCGCCCGATCTGCCTTTGACCGTCTACCCTTTTATATTGCGTGGTGTGCGGTTGATCGGCATCGACTCTCAGAACTGCGCCATGCCGCTGCGGCAGAAGATCTGGCAGAAAATCGCATCCGACTGGAAAATTGCACGGCTGGAAAAACTGACGACGGAGGCCCCCTTCGATGAATTGGACCACCGCATCGATTTGATGCTGCAGGGAAAACACAAGGGGCGCACCATCATTCGCATGTCCGATTGATTGCCCCCCGTAAGAAATCGCGCCATCCGGCGGGTGCCATGCGGACCTTACAGTGAGCCTTCTCCCACAGGGTGGCGGGACACGGGCGTTAGGTTGAGCTTCGTTTTCGGTCAGGTGACCGAAAGGCAAGCCATCGTGGAATCATCGCCCCGGCGCACTGGAACCTGCCCGGGTCCTTAACCCGTGGTGGGGGTTTAGATCAAACTAAACCCCCCGCTCCAGCAGGATACGCAGCATGCGCCGCAACGGTTCCGCCGCCCCCCATAGCAGCTGATCGCCAACCGAAAAGGCCGTCAGGTATTCGGGACCCATATTCAGCTTACGAACCCTGCCCACCGGCACCGCGAGGGTGCCGGTCACCCGGGCGGGGGTCAATCCCCTTATCGTGGTCTCTTTTGTGTTGGGAACAACGGTCACCCAATCGTTATGAGCGCCGATCATCGCTTCGATCTCATCCAACGGCACGTCGCGGCTTAATTTGATCGTGTAGGCCTGACTATGGCAGCGCATGGCACCAATGCGCACACACTGGCCATCGATGGGGACGGGATTGTCTGTGCGCCCCAGAATTTTGTTGGTTTCGGCAAAGCCTTTCCATTCCTCCCGGGTCTGGCCATTTTCCATGGGCCGGTCGATCCACGGAATCAGGCTGGCCGCCAGCGGCGCCCCAAAGTTGTCCGTAGGAAACGCGTCCCCGCGGATCGTCTGAGTAACCTGTCGATCCAAGACCTTGATGGCAGAGGCCGGATCGGAAAGCAGAAGCGCCGCATCCGACCCGATGGCCTGCATCTGGGCCACCAGTTCACGCATATTGTTGGCGCCGGCGCCCGACGCAGCCTGGTAGGTCATGGTGGTGAGCCATTCCACGAGGTCCGCTTTGAAGAGCCCTCCCAGCGCCATGAGCATCAGCGAGACCGTACAATTGCCGCCGATAAAATCTTTGATGCCGCCGGCCAGGGCCTCATCGATCACCTGCCGGTTGACGGGGTCGAGAATGATGACGCTGTGTTTTTCCATGCGAAGGGTCGAGGCGGCATCGATCCAGAATCCCGACCAACCGCTCTGGCGCAGCTGGGGGTGAATCTCGGCCGTGTACCCGCCCCCCTGGCAGGACACGATGATGTCCAGCTCCGCCAGGCCTTTCAGCTTGCAGGCGTCTTCCACCAGGGGGGCTTCGCGGCCAATGGAGGGGCCCTCGCGTCCGACCTGGGAAGTGGAAAAGAAGCGTGCCTCGAACCCCTCAAAATCGTTTTCAACCCGCATGCGGTCCATCAGGACCGAACCAACCATCCCTCGCCATCCGATAAAACCGACCCGTATCATCATCGCTCCTTGTCCCGATTGGAGGCCCGGCATGCGTCATCATGCACGGCCCCGGTCAATGTTCTTTCCTTGGGGGTAACATCGATCCGGCAGTGCTGTGGGGCCCCATCTTGCGGGTCGTCAGGCTGCCGGCTTCGGGCACGGTGTGGTCGTGCCCGCATCAGAATCGATCCTTTCAGCGTGGACCCGATAACCCATCAGGCCTCCATAAAAAAGCCCCTGTGAACCATGGTGTCGGTTCAAAGAGGCTTTGATCTACTTGGAATTCGATGTCTAAGGCCGTGTTCCGAACCAACTCATTGCGCCGCGGGTCATCCGCTTGGTGCCCCGCAGGGTGCCTGTGCGCGTCTTGGTGAAGGTCGGGCTGGGCATTTTCATGGGGTAGACTCCTCATGCGCATTTGATCGGAGGACGGTAAACGGCATTAAATTTCCCTTATTGACGTCGAAAAGTCAACCTTGAGGGCGATTTTATTGAAGACCTGGCGGCGCATGATAACCGGAAACGCTTTACTGGGCGTAGAATTGTGCCGCTATGATGACCATTGCCAAAAGCACCAATCCGCCGGCGATGCAAAAAAGGCCCAGCATCCGCTTGGACCAGGATGATCCCTTATGCTGGAGCGGCTCCGTATCCTCGGATGAATCAACCTGGTTGGCATATAGCGCTTCCACCTCCTGCATCGGCAGGTAGTCCAAATCCCAATGGGATGTGTTACGCAGCTTCTCCCGTTCGAGGGCGACCTTTGTGTTGGCTTCATTGATGGGCATTTTTTGCATGTCTGTCTGCACACCACGGCGAGCGACCGGCGTCCTTGAGGATACCGGTCCATCTACCATCGTTAAACTTAGTTGGGAGGAGCGATGAGGGCCCTGACGTCGGTGACTTTGAAGCGGACGGCCGCGACAATCGCGTTGGCCGATTTGTTGCCGGCGACCTTACGAATTTTTTCCCGAAACGAATCCAGCAGTTCGCCGTATCGCTCAAAGGAATCCAGTTCCAAATATAAGCGGGCACCTTTCCATTCCGTGGGGGTATCACCGGGTTCGATGACGATAAAACTGGCTTTAGGATTTTCCTGCAGGTACTGGAAGGATCGGTTTTCGCCAATGGCCATGATCACCGTGTCTTCGTCGATCATGCGCGGTGATCCAAACACGGCGGAATTGACATCTCCGTTGCTGTTCGCGGTGGCCAGCGCGCCGATGCGTGTCTGCTTGTTGAACATCCTCATGACCTCTTTTCTGTCCATGTTGTCACCTTTCCGTTGATTGGCCGTTACACAATCAGACAATTCAACACCCATGAGAACCACGGGAACACCGAATTGCCGCCTCAGCCCGATCGATGGTTGATGGTTGATATTTTGGGGAAACGCTAAAGAGAATACTAATGCAACAACCCAAGGTCTGCAACCACGAGTGGCGTTTTGATCGACGCAGCATCCGTCGCCAAGCGATCAATGGACGGCCGCGGCCAAACCAGGCCGTGGGTAATAGACCACGCCTGGCCGGTCCCGCTAACGGGGGCGCCAGGACCCCATAGGGGTTGATGATCCGATGGGCACGCCCAAGGTCTTCAAGAATGGCCCATCTTGGCAGAAGCGATCATGGGGCCACGCTGATCACTTGGGGAAGACATGGACCATTGGCCAGGCCAAACGGGACCCAGCCGTTGCATGGTAATTTGGCAGGCAAGGGTGGCCGCATTCCTTGTTAAGAAAATCGTAAGACCTGCTATCGGGGCACAAGGTTGTCTTGGTAGGCCTTATCACGAAGCGGTCGACATCGAATTTTTGATTCGACATATGGGCAAACGGGCTTATTTTCAGTAATATTTCTGATGAAGGAGATCGTTATGAACGTTCCTCAAGCGCTTAAAAAAGCCTATCCAATCTACCTTGTTATCCTCAGCACGCTGTTGCTCGGCGCGTGTGCCGGCAACAACTGGTTTACCTATACCGGAAGGGAAACCAAGCCGGACAATCGCTATTACCTCAAGGAAGGCGGCCCCCATGCGGTGATCTGGAAATCTTTAGATCTCAATTTGCACTATCGCTACCGTCTGGAGGGCAACCGCCTATATGTGGAAGGTGAGGTGGTTCGCCAAAATCGGATCAAGCATTTCCACCGCCTGCGGGCTTGGGTGAGTGTCCATATGCTCGATGCGAACGGCATTATTCTCGACACCCATCGCCTCTGGTCCCAAAATGGCTCCGATGTTTATGGTTTCCTGCGGTGGGAATTCAAACACACCTGGGAGTTGCCGCCGGGAAACCAAGCCATCGGTTTTAGTTTCAGCGGGAAGGCCGGGGACAAGGATACGCAGTGGGAATTCTGGCGGACCCCCTGAAGCGAATTAATGGATGCACTATATGGTGGGTCTGATATAGTCGACGGCAACGCCGTAAGGCAGCAAACCCATGTTGGCTAACGCTTCACAACGGGTGACTTTGGCCGTCACCATGTTGACGAAGTTTCTACATGCCGTGCTTGAATTTTCGGTAGATGCACATATGGCAGCAGCCACTTTTTGACACGCACCGTCACCCCATGCATGGTCGCGCGAATGGCAATCCAATGGCAGGATAACGATGCAGGCACCTGATTTCAACTTGCGACTGGAATGGAAAAACATGCCACTGCGACTAAAATCTTGCGTAATCCCCACGTAATTTTCGGCTTTGTTGAGTTGAGAAAAAGAGATCGCCTGGTGGGCGTTGGTTCTGGGATCCCTCCGATTCTCGGGGTTTTTCATCGACACCATCGTGATACCTCCTGACATCCGTTCACGGCTTCATCACGAAAGGGTCGATTCTGGGTCGCTTTTTGTGAGCGCAAGGTCTAGTGAGAGGCTGTGACGATCCGTTGGTTTGGTGGTGGTGATCGGAAAATATCGGGCCAAACCTAGCATCATAGCCGGTCATATGGTTTACGATGATTTATAAGTTGGCCAATATCATGGCAGGCGCTTTGTTGAGAATATCGCCGGAGATCCTCGAAAGGGCGACAGGGCTGTAGAACATGTTTAGCAAAAATGGGCTCGAATGATAAAACCGAGCCTCAGAAACAGCTCCGCCGATTTTCCAGGGGTACGGGATAATTGGCCATGCGCCCGCCCTATCCATATCAGAGCTTTAAGACCGCCGATCCTATTGTCAAGATCGGGGAAGTCTGCTGCCG
>JASFFM010000264.1:0-6452 GCA_050124295.1 Desulfobacterales bacterium
GGCCACTATCACCTTGCGGCGGATGCCGCTGCGCATCTCGCCGGTCAGTTCCTCCAGCGAGTAACCGGTAACAAAAGTGAAGTAAGCCGGTATCAGGGGCAATATACATGGCGAAAAAAAAGAAAGCAGCCCGGCGGCAAATGCCGCCGGATATGTAATGGATTCATCCAGCATAATGGCTCTTGCGGTTGCCGCGGCACCAACCGATTCAGTGGCCTTGCCGTCGAAGATCCCATTGACGATGCCGATCGAGCAACCGAAAGACGAATGGCCGTCGGCATGGGTGAGAAGCAATTTGCATACCGAAAGTCCGGGTGCCGGTTTAAGTCGTTAAATCAGATACTAATTAAACCCATCCCATTCAGTGATGGAATCGGATGACAAATCCCGTCAGCCGCGGTGACAAATTTCGTCATTGTTTTGACGGTCACGGTCCGGCCGGGCTGTAAGACATCTGCTTTGCCAGAAACACCATGATCACCCCTGAGCAAATCGCGATCGTGACCTCATCGTGCTCACTGCCCAACCGGCGGGTGGCTGATCGCGGCATCTTGAGGCTTGCATGGCTAAACGGTATCTTGCCACGATTCAAGAGGTGCCGCACGCTGTTCAACCCAGGACGCCAGAGGAGCACTTCGGAAGACGCTTGCCCCCGACGAAAACCCTTGACTTATCGACGATTATCGTCAAAGTTTATAGGGTTGTAAACCAATTTTTTTTAACCTTAAAACCTTAAAGATCCACTGCTGCTAGCTGTAAGGAAGAGATCATTATGGAGCTACTTCGCTATTTCTTCGGTGCTCTGGCCACCGTACTGAATCTTGTGCTAACGCTTTACATGTGGGTCATTATCGCCCGCGCGGTTCTGTCCTGGGTCAGCCCGGATCCTTATAATCCGATTGTGCGGTTCATTTACAATATTACCGAACCGGTATTGTCCCAGATCCGCCGCCGGCTGCCGGTGAGTTTCAGCGGTATCGATTTTTCACCGATCATTGTCATTCTGGTTATTATTTTTCTGCAAAACTTTGTCGTTAATTATCTGGGCCACTTGTCACTGCCTTAGCCCAAGGGCTCAATCCGCACGGGGGAGGTCGTCATGAAACTCACGCCTCTGGACATTCAACAACAGCAGTTTACGATGCGCTTGCGCGGTTTCGATGTGCGTGAGGTCGATTTATTTCTCGAACAGATGGCCAATACGTTCGAGCAGTTCCAGCGCGACAACGAAGCGCTCAAAGAAGAAATTCGGCGTCTGCGACGGGAGAGCCATGGCTTGAAGAAGCGCGAGGAGACTTTTAAGCGCGCCATGATTCACTCTCAGAAGGTATTAGAAAACATGAAGGAGAATGCCGAAAAACAGGCTGAATTGATCGTTGCCGAAGCCGAAATCAAAGCCGAAAAACTAATCAATCATGCCCAGAAGCGGTTGAACCAGCTCCAAGAAGACATCACCGAACTCCGACGTCAGCGGGTTCAGATCGAGGTGGAAATCAGCGCCGTCATCGAAGCCCATGCCAAATTGCTTAAAATTACGCAGGAAAGTATGCAGACGGCAGATCAAAATGACACCAAGGTGGCATTTCTGAGCAGCAGTGCGACCTGAGGACGGATCGCCGTCTCTGGCCGGCATCAACCCCCAATTTCAATCGTCAAAATGCCCGACAGTTTAAATACCCGCGCAACATTATCAGGAGAAATGCATGGCCAAAATCGATGCCTTTTTTAAACTATTAAATGAGCAGGGCGCCTCCGACCTCCACCTGGCCTCAGGCCAACAACCCGCGCTGCGAATCCGCGGCGATATTGAACGCATCAAATACAAACGCTTGGACAGCGACGATCTCCGGGGCATGCTCTACGAAATCACCCCGGAAGACAAAATCAAGGTCTTTGAAGAAACCGGCGATATCGATTTCGGTTATGAAATCCCGGGCCTGGCACGCTATCGGTGCAACTTTTTCATGCAGAAGAACGGTGTCGCAGCCGTCTTTCGTGAAATTCCGGATACGATCATGACCTGCGAACAACTTGGCCTACCAGCGGTTATCGCCAAACTGGCAACCCTGCCCCGAGGCCTGGTTCTTGTCACCGGACCGACAGGCTCGGGGAAGTCCACGACCCTGGCGGCCATTGTCGATGAATCCAATCGGACCCGCAAAGACCATATTATCACGGTCGAAGATCCCATCGAGTTTGTTCACCAGAGCCAATCGTGCATCGTTAATCACCGCGAAGTCGGCCTGCATACCAAAACCTTCTCGGCCGCCTTGCGGGGTGCGCTGCGTGAAGACCCGGACATTATTCTGGTCGGGGAAATGCGCGATTTGGAAACCATGTCCTTGGCGATTGAAGCAGCCTCCACCGGGCATTTGGTCTTTGCCACCCTGCATACTCCCAGTGCGCCCAAAACCGTCGACCGTATCATCGAGGTCTTTCCCCACGATCAGCAGGCCCAAATCCGCTCCACCCTTTCGGACGGCCTGCGTGCCATCGTGGCCCAGGTTCTTTTCAAACGCATCGATATCAAAGGACGTTGTGTAGCGTTGGAAATCCTGATCGCCACCGCCGCAGTGCGCAATCTCATCCGCGAGGGCAAAACACACCAGATCCCGTCCATGATTCAAACCGGCAAGAAATACGGCATGATCCTCCTGGACGATGCAATTATGGATCTGTTGAACAAAGGTATGATCAGCGCCGACGAGGCCTATATGAAGGCCAACGACAAGGGTCGCTTCCGCCCGCTGCTAAGCAGCCCGCCTGTTGATTTTACGGAAGCTTAGACGGGCGAAGCAATACCATGACGCCAAGACATCTGGCCACGCCCCGCAGCAGGCGTCATGACGAAAGGTAGATCCGATGCGCAAAAACGAAGTTGACCACATCCTTACCCGAATGCTGGATGCACACAAAAACGTTTCCGATCTCAATTTTACGGTTGGCAAACCTCCCCAGGTGGAGAGTGCCGGTGTTTTACTACCGGTGGAAATGCGTCCCCCTATCAAAGAATTGACGCCCTTTCAAACTGAAATTATGGCCTTGAATCTGGTCAATGGCGATCGGCGACTCACCAGCGATCTACTGGAGAAGGGCTCCTGCGACCTCTCCCACAGCTTGCCGGGCAAGGCGCGCTTCCGGGTCAATATCTTCTCCCAGACCGGAAACTACTCGATCGTTCTCCGCAAACTGGAATCGAAGGTACCGACCATCAAAGGCATGAACCTGCCGGAGGCGTTTTATGACATCGCCAAGGAGAAAAACGGCATCGTGCTCTTTACTGGGGCCACCGGATCGGGCAAAACGACCTCCCTGGCGGCCATCTTGGATCAAATCAATGAAAATCTATCTGTCCATGTGGTTACCCTGGAAGACCCGGTGGAATATCTCCACCCCCACAAGCAAAGCACATTTAACCAGCGCGAGCTTGGTCTCGATTTCGACAGCTATGCCAGCGGTCTGAGAGCAGCGCTGCGCCAGGCGCCCAAAGTCATCTTGGTGGGTGAAATGCGTGACCGGGAGACGGTGGAAATCGGTCTCAGTGCCGCAGAAACCGGCCACCTCGTCTTTTCGACCCTGCATACCGTGGATGCTGGGCAGACCATCAACCGTATCCTGGGCATGTTTGCCACAGAAGAAGAAAACCAGATCCGAATTCGCTTGGCGGATACGATTCGCTGGATCGTGGGCCAGCGCCTGCTGCCCAAGACCGGCGGCGGCCGGGTGGCCGCCTTCGAGGTGATGCGAGCGAATATTCGCGTCAAGGACAGTATCCTTCACGGTGAATCCGAGGGCAAGACTTTTTATGAGATCATCCAACAGGGGGCGGCCTTTGGTATGTCCACCTTTGACGAGTTCATTGTCCAGCTTTACGAGCAGGGATTGATTTCTCAGGAAACCGCTATGGCCTATGCCTCTCGCAAGGGTATCACCGGTCGGGGCATCGACATGGTCAAATCCGCGCGGGGTGAATCCACCACCGATATCGACAGACTTGAAATCGATCACCAATACCGTAAGACCACCCGGCGCTGAACCGTCTGCAGCTAAATTGGGAACGGTCGGAAAGTGCCTTGTAAGAGGGCGCTCAAGGCTGAAAAAGGAGATTGGGAATGATGGAGGTTGTTTGTGAGTCATGCCAGGCCCGCTTCAACGTGCCCGATGACAAAATCCCCGCCGGTAAAAGCATCCGCGCGGCCTGCCCCAAATGTAAAAACAAAATTACCATTCCTGCTCAGGTTGCCGCGGCCCCCGCTGTACCGGCAGAAAATACGCCGAGGGATGACGCCTACGACGCGGCCGAAAAACCTTTTGACTTTGTCGAAGAAGATGCCCTGACCGCACTGGTCTGCGAACCCGATCCGGCCACCCGGGAAAAAGTCGCCTCGGTGCTGGAGTTGATGGAATATCATCTTACCACAGCCAGCAGTACGCGCGAGGCACTAAAAAAAATGCGCTATCATAACTACAATGTTGTGGTGGTCAACGAATCGTTTGACACCAAAAATCCCGATACCAATGGCGTCTTACTTTTTCTGGAGCGTCTCACAATGGCCACGCGACGTGAAATCTTCGTCTGCCTGATCAGTAACCGCTTCCGCACCATGGATCACATGCTCGCGCTCAACAAGAGTGTCAACATGATCATCAACCTTAAGAACATAAAGGATTTCGGGAAAATACTGACCACGGCAATTACGGATAATGACATTTTCTATCGGGCCTACAAAGAGACCGTCCGGCAGGGCCGAGGTTATTAATGTCTTCCCCGATGCGCTACGGTTGCAATGACTACCGCACCGAGATGATCATGGCCGGGTTGCGGGCCCGGCTCCGGCAGGAAAATTTGAGCGAAGAGGAACGCCGCCGCCTTGTTGAAACCTTGGAAAAACTGGAAGCCGATTATTATGGATGAAGAACGCCCCGCCCTGCGGCACACCTCAACCAAAAAACAAATTCACGCCAAGGCACGATGCGCCAACTGGCCGAGCATCATGATCTAACCACCTTTTTCCCCGAAAGGGTTTGCCTTCTATCGGCAGGTGGTTGTTCACCAGCCCACTTTCTTTTTTGGTCGATGTCGGTCCAGCCCCTACCCCTGCGTCACTTCTGCAAGCCTTGCCGGCGATTGGGATTCGACAATTGGACTGCCTGCTGCCGCCCCCTCTACATTTAGACATGCCAGCGCCTAAGGGGCGGAGGCAGATGTGTTTGGACAAGCTCGAGGCGTCGGTGTCCAGGGCGCCCCGGAAATCTCCTGTACCCACAGCGGAGGGGACGACGCCATTCGGGGCGATCGCTCCGGAGCGCTTGCTGGACGCAGCGTCACTGGTCGACACCCGCATCCAAACGATCACAACGCCTGGCCTGGCAGACCAGCATATCAATTTTGCGCTCACTGCTTTCCATTTCACCGTAAAAACCGGCGGCGTCTGCCGGGCGGAACCCGGCACGAGAAATGCCGCCGATGTCTGCCGAAAAGGCTGCCAAAAGATGATCCACGTCTGAAAGGAAATGGCTCCTTGATATGGCTCTGGGTTAGTGGTTAAACTTATCCTAACCCCCATTTGCAAGGGGCAGGTCTCTTTTTTTGGCAACCATGATGTCTAAACGGCCTTGCTACGGATCTCAGCATAACGAAAACAGTCCACCGTGTGATCGTTGACCATCCCGACAGCCTGCATCAGCGAATAACAGATGACCGGGCCGACAAATTTGAATCCCCGCTGCCGAAGATCACGACTCATGGCTTCGGAGACCGGCGTGGCCGAGGGCATATCAGTGACCGTACGCCATTGATTCTGCTGGGGCTGGCCATCAACGAACTGCCAAATATAGTGATCAAAGCTGCCAAAAAGCTCCTGAACCGCGATAAAAGCCTGGGCATTGGTCACCGCGGTCTTCAGTTTTAAGCGGTTGCGTATCAGGCCAGGGTTTTGCAGCAGCATACGCAGACGGTCTTCACCATATGCTGCGATACGGACCGGATCGAAATCATCCAAAGCCCGGCGGTAGTTGGACCGTTTTTTCAACACGGTCAGCCAGCTCAGCCCGGCCTGGGTTCCTTCCAGGATTAGAAATTCAAACAGGCGCCGGTCATCATGGACCGGGACCCCCCATTCCTGATCATGATAGGCGATATAGTCCGGATCATCGGTCACCCAAGCACAGCGCGTTGGCACAGGTGATCACTCCTTTGGGTCACGTCTGAGGTTGATTGCGGCGAAAATTGGGTGGGTAAATTCAATTACTTTTTCTCAGCAATGGATTGGCCGATGAGGCGCAAGCCTTCAAGTGTCAGGGTAGGATCGACCGTCTCGATGGTTTCGGCCACATGCTGCATCAAGGGCGCCAGGCCGCCGGTGGCAATGACCTTTGGTGATCCACCGATCTCGCGGACCATGCGCTTCACCATTCCGTCTACCAGGCCCGCATATCCGAAAATGATCCCC
>JASFFM010000265.1:0-6435 GCA_050124295.1 Desulfobacterales bacterium
AGAGCGGCGCTCTGGGCCTCGCTTCCTTCAGGTTGCCCCCCTCGCGCGCCTCGGGCAATCTTGCAGGGAGACTTGCCGTTGGGCGCTCCCGGGGGTTAATCCGGGATCCATAGATCTTGCGGATCGATGTCCTGCGGCCCTACCCAGGCTTGCGGCATCTTCCCATCGAGGATGCGCACGGGTTGCGGCCACCCGCCACTCAGGGCCGCACCAGGTTTTCCTTGTTGTCCGCTCACAGCTGTTATAAACACAGTCAGGTTACAACCTCGCCTTGGACCAGGGTGTGTCGTGAGGATGACGCCCTGGGGCGCCTTCTCGTATGGTCGCCGCTGGGGGGATTGATGTTAGATGCCGATACAAGCGTTTGCGTCCGGGCGGCCGTCGCCTGATGCATGAATCCCGTGGATACCCGGGTAGGGCCGACCGCGTGGCGCGGTCCGCGCCGCCGTGGGGTACACGTTAGTGTCGGGCAATGACTTCCGGCCATTTAAGGAAGCGTCGATAAAAATGGAATCACAGGATTATTATCAGGTTCTGGGCGTCACCCGGGATGCGGAGGAAAAAGCCATCAAGGAGGCCTACCGGGAACTGGCCCTTAAATATCATCCGGATCGCAACCAGGATAACCCCGAAGCCGTTGAACGGATGAAAGCCGTCAACGAAGCCTACGCCGTATTATCCCATCCGGATAAGCGCCGCGCGTACAATGCCATGCGGCAGGAGTTTGGCGCTTCGGCCCACCGTCAGTTCCGGCAGCAGTATTCCGACCAGGATATCTTTGCCGGATCGGACATTTTGCGCATATTCGAGGAGATGACCCGTGCGCATGGGTTTCGACGATCCGAAGATATTTTGCGGGAATTCTACGGGCCCGGCTATCGCGCTTTCAAAGGACGGCGCGCGGGGATGCAATTCAGAGGCTTTGTATTTACAGGTCGCGGTGCCGGGGGCGGACGCCGTCGTGCCCGCCATCATCCTTCCGGCGGGCGCGGTGTGGGACGTCTGGCACGCCACCTGATCGAGCGCCTGACGGGCGTGGTTTTGCCCGAGGTAGGCCAAGACACGCAAGACACGATTCGTCTTTCACCCGAAAAAGCCCGTCAGGGCGGTCCCTATGCTTTTTTCTACCGCAAGCAGAAGAAAAAGCTGGTGGTAAAAATTCCCCCCGGTATCCGACAGGGGCAGCGCATCAGGTTGGCAGGTCTGGGAGGCGCCGGACGGGGCGGCGGCCCGCCGGGTGACCTTTATCTGCGTGTCGAAATAGAGCAGCCGTTTCTGGCCCGATGGCGAGATCGAGTTAAGCGTTGGCTACCTTGACCGAGATGACCTTTCCCCGAGATATTGAAAGAGCGCGCCTGCCGGCCTTATAACCCGAGGAGGGGAGCAGAGATGGATATTCTCAAGGGCATTCGATATAATTTTCGCGGGCTGATGATGGGCCTTCGCACCCCACGCCTGCTCATCCTGGGTCTGCTGCGTTTTCTTGTCGTTCTCCTGATCGGGGTGGGCGCCGCCGTGATATTTTTGGCTTACCACCAGGACATCATGCAGGTCATCTGGAGCAAACCAGAGAGCCTCTGGATCTTGTGGCTATGGTATATCGCCTCATGGCTGCTGTCGCTGACGCTCCTGGCCATGACATCTGTTCTGGGTTATTTCGTGTGCCAGATACTGTTCTGTGTCCTCATTATGGACCAGATGTCCCGTATTACGGAACGCCTGGTCACCGGACAGGAAAAGGCAGCCTCCAAGCTATCCCTCCCGGCCCAGTTGATTTACCTCATCAAGCAGGAAACCCCACGGGCGATCATTCCCGTACTGGTGACGCTGGGTCTCATGGCCATCGGTTGGTTGACCCCCCTGGGACCGGTTTTTACCGTCGTGGGCCCTTTGGCCGCCGCCATGTTTTTGGCCTGGGACAACACGGATCTGCTTCCTGCCCGGCGCCTTGATCCCTTTCAGGATCGGTTCCAGTCGTTTCGCCGCCAGTTGATGTTCCATCTGGGGTTTGGGCTGCCCTTTTTGATCCCCTTGGCCAATCTTTTACTGCTTTCTTTCGCACCCATCGGGGCCACCCTTTACCAGATTGAAAAAGACCCCCCGCATTCATCAGCGGTGGGGCCTATCGACTGAGCTGCTGCTTTGCCTTTTTTGAGGAACCGCCGGCGTTGCCCTGGTAATCAGCCTCTGGTTTCACCTTGCCGCACTTTGCGTGGCATGACGCGGTACAGGAGTCCGGCCAGGAGAAAAAAACCGCTCAGCGTCACGAAGATGGCAGCCCAATACGAACAGCGGTAGGCCAATTCGACCGACTGTCCGAAATAGATGAGGATATCCACCAGGGGACCGGCGATGAGAGTGCCGGCAAGGCCCCAACTCAGAAAAAAGGTCGCATTGAACAGACCGAAGCGACGTCCTCGCTGCTCCGGTGGAATAAGCAGAGAGGCAAAGGCGTATGAAGCGGCGACGATGATGCTCTCGGCGCAACCCTTGATAAATCCGCCCACATAGATCATGGTCAAATGGCTCGTGGTGGCAAAAATGAGCAGGTAGACCAGACTCAACGAGGCCCCCAGCAGCACACCGGGGCCATTTCCGATTCGGCCTACAATGCCGCCCACCGCCAGCCCACTGAGGATCATGGCCAGGGATTCCGTATTGACGATGGTGCTCAGGGTTCGGCTGGATACGGCAAAACCCGTATCCAGGAAAAGATACTGTGATTGAATGATCACGACGGAATTGCGTCCGAAATTGATCAAGGCCATTGCGACCAGAAACAGCAAAAACCAGTGGGTTGATTGGCTGTGCTGGGCCGCTTGCCTCTCGTTGCGCGCCTTGACCTCCGAGGCGACGCCGCCTTCGGGCAAGGCCAGCAAAGGCAGCGTCGAGATCAACATGACACCGGCGGCGACAAAAAACAGGGCGCCTTGTTCAAATCCCCAACCTTCGTAGAAACGTCCCAGACCATCGTAGAGCAGGCCGCCGATCCAAACCCCGGCAATACGGCCGATTCCCCCCGCACTTGTCAATTTTCCCTGGATCGCGCCGCGCTCGTTCTCTGGATAGAGATCCGATATCAGGGCACTCCATCCGATATTGGACATGGACCAGAAGATTTCGACCACCGTCAGGCCGGCGATGATGACATAGGCCTTGGTGCGTTGGTTCTCCGGCAGGGTGTGCACGAACCACACCGCCAGCGTACCGATAGCACCCAGAATCTCACCCCCCACGATAAATGTGCGGCGCAGTTGGAGGCGGTCTGAAAGGCGTCCCCAGAGCGTGGCCTGAAAGATAATATTGGCGACCATGGGAAGGGTTGCGAACAAAGTGGTTTCCGTCACCCGCAGATCAAGATAATAGCGAAGATAAACGGAAAGATAAGCGTAAAACATGCCCCGCCGGAACATGGCCAGCATTTGGAAGGATGAAACACTTAGAAAACGCCGTGTGGCATATGGCAACAGCTGTGGCATGATCGCCGAACCTCGAGGAGTGGCGGAATAGGGCTCTATAGGTCATTTAGGAGTGAACATCAAGCCGTATCCTTCCGGCGGTCAGCCGTTTGGTGCATGAAAGCCCTCAGGTGCCTGCCGGGTTCGCAGGATCACCAAGCCCAGGGCCCGTTGATCCACGGCCTTGGCGGCGATCACGTGTATTGCACGCCACGCCTTCGATGGTGTCCGAGGGTGATCGCCGGGCCGCTGACCGTCTCCTGGAGCATCTTCTGCTTTTCGGGTTGACTGTCGATCGCTTTAAGCATATGAAAATAGAAGGATTAGAGATAAAATCAACATGTGCCAGGGTGGATTATTTGCTAAAGCGACACTGATCAAAGGGGGAAAGATGCGGATCCCATTACAGACTTGGCGAGGGTTGGTTTTCGCTGGATTGGTGCTTTTCGCACTCAACGCTTGCGCCAGCAAACAGGCAGCCGCTCCGACCGTGGCAGAGAGTGCATCGGCGGAACAAATGACGGAGGGAAGCGAAGAAGATGCCCTCGCACGGCAGCAGGCGCAGGATGAGCAGCAGCGTCAGGATGAAAGCGACCGTCGGCAGTTTGAGTATGAGCGCAACCGGTTTATCTATGAAGATATCTTTTTCGGGAAAAACCAGTACCGGCTGGATGAAACGGCCCAAAAAGAATTGGAATGGAAAACCGAATGGCTGCGCAATTTTCCCGAAATTAACATTCTCATCGAAGGACACTGTGATGAAGGTGGAAGCCCGGAAGATAATCTGGCACTGGGCGCCCGCCGGGCGGGTGAGGTGAAGAGTTTCTTTCTGCGTCGCGGGATAGAAAGGGAGCGAATTACGGCCATAAGTTATGGCAAGGAAAGACCTTTATCGACCGAAAATAGTGAAGAAGCCCGAGCCAAAAACAGACGTGTGCGCACGGTCATTATCGAAGAATAATTTGAGCGCCCCATCCAGGCGCTTCCCCACGCGGTTGTTTTGATCGCCCCCTGTTGCAACCCACCGATATTCCGGCCCCGCGCCAGCCCCGGGTGCGCGAATTGGTCCGCTGACTGGCGGCGGTCGGCAAATCGATTTGCCTGACAGGCGCGCTCCCCGAATCCGCCCCCGTGACCTTATCGCAGATCAGCAACCATCCCGGCGGCTGTGTGGGGACGGTCGGTTTTCAGGCCATCCAACAGCCGCCCACGCGCGGACCATCCGCACCGGGAAGCCTCCAGGCGCGGCAAGAAGGCCAGCTTTATAATCATCCTTCAATTGTTTTCCAAACCTCAGACCCCGTTCCGTTAATCAAAAGCACAATTCAAGGCCTTGGGGGATCCTAGATGGAGCTTCCCTAAATCTAGCCCTTTAAACTGGCGTCGCCCGTTTAAAGATCCTCGAGGGGCCGTGGTGGGTCCCGCGGCCTGATCGCCATTGGGCGCTGGATGAGAGGTTGGCACCACTTCGGAAAGGGAGGCCTCCGGACAACGCCTGACAGGACGGGGCCCTGTCTTCCCCGGGGGGTGTTTTGTCCCCATGGCATTTTGGATGCGCCCATACGAGGTGTCTTCCCGAATTCAGCACATCGCGGCGGCCAGACCGTGCGCCCAGGATCAGGACTGATTGATAACATCGATCAGGGTCTTGAGGCGCGCGAAATTGTTGCGGTTAAAATCCAGGATCAGCCGCGGCAGATGGATCGCATCCGGGTCGTCAGCTTCCTGGGGAAGGGCGCGACCCTGCGCGAAGGAGCCGCCGGGGGTCAACAGATCGCTGAAATCGCTGCGGATCTTTTCCAGAGTTCGATCGGAAAGGGTGCGCTGCATGCGGATCACCAGCTTGGTATCGACATAGCGCATGCTGTGATAGCGCCGGTAAAACCGGTCGATGGTCTGAACGACCTGGGGGATGTTTTGGGCGATATCGAACAGATCGATATCATTGGGGTGAATAAAGCCCTGGGTGATGAGATTTTCTTCCAGAAAATGGCGCCACCTGTGCCAGTAATGGCCCC
Organism: Desulfobacterales bacterium; assembly: GCA_050124295.1. Taxonomy (GTDB): domain Bacteria; phylum Desulfobacterota; class Desulfobacteria; order Desulfobacterales; family UBA5852; genus JABZFP01. The sequence goes on from JASFFM010000265.1 coordinate 5,477, forward strand.
CGGGGACATCCACCATAATCACCGGCAGGGGATTGTGTTTGCCGGTCTGCGAGAGGGTGAGTGTTTCCATGCCTTCATCCAGGGTACCGAATCCACCCGGGAAGACCACCACCGCATCGGCCTCTTTCAGAAAAGCGACCTTGCGGTTGAAAAAGTATTTATAGTTGATATGGCGGGGGTTGCCCTCCACCACCGGGTTGGGTTTCTGTTCGAATGGCAGACGGATGTTGATACCGAAGGAATGCTGCGGCCCGGCACCTTCGTTGACCGCCTGCATGATCCCGGGGCCGCCTCCGGTAATGACCATATAATCCCGCTCGGCCAGCCGGCGTCCGAGATCCCGGGCCATACGATAGGTCGGTGTATCGGGGGCCGTCCGGGCCGAGCCGAACACCGAAACTTTGCGAATATGGCGGTAAGGCCCGAATATTTTGGCGGTAAAGCGCATTTCTTTGAGGGACGTATTCATCAGCTTCAAATCCGCTTTTTCATCGCTCTCCTGGCCGGCTTTTAAGGCCGCCAATATCAACTCCCGGATCAATTCGGGTTGGCGAATACCGCCCACCATCGCTATCAGTTGGGCGATGGCATCATCGGCCGGGCCGTTGGTGGGCGTGAAATGCAGTTCCATCATGTCTTTGGGGTCTCTGGAGGCCATTTGTTTTTCCTGTTCAAAGCGGGTCGGTTTCATTGGGACGTCGCTTGCCGATGACGCAGGTGTTCTTAGTTTGAATCATCCATCGCCTGAGGATGGGTTTGCGTTTCGCATGATTTATGGTTGAGGGTGAATACTAAAATGCAACCTGCCATGATGATTGTCAATTATCTGAATCGCTGCAAGTCATCCCGTAAGGGAATGACCGATCACACGACCAATGGATGCCGATGGCCTTAAACACGCTCAGATCCGAAATCGCAACCCAGGGCACGTTGCCCGAATTGATGGCGCCCGGCGGTAA
>JASFFM010000266.1:0-6410 GCA_050124295.1 Desulfobacterales bacterium
TCCTCGACAGGGTTGCCCTGGGCGTGATAGATCCGGCTGATGCGTTCAAAATAGATGGCGGCATTGGCGGGGATCTCGCGCACCAGAGAAAAATACAGTTCCAGAAGGTCGGCGCCCCTTTCACCAGCGGCATAGGCGAGTTCGGCGTATTGGTGTTTGATCGCCGGATCGACACGGGTGCGGCAGCCCTGGCAGCGCCCCATGATTTCTCGGTAGAGGCCGCGTGCCGCGTCGGGTTCGTCGAGAGCCTCGTAAACTTTGGCCAGGGCCTGGGCCATGGTGTCGTGCCAGCCGAACGTATCCAGAAAATGGCGGTAGAAATCCCGGGCGGCTTCAAACTGGCCGGCGCGGAAGAGGGTTTCGCCTTTTAGCTGCATGACGGCCATGGATTGGGCCAGGTGGTCCGGGAGCGATGCCAGCAGGGCTTCGGCCTGCACCGTTTCTCCTTGCTCCCAGTAGATATCACACAGCAGCTGGTAAACCGGCAATGCTTCGGGGTGATAGAGGCGGACCTGTTCCAGGAGTTCCCGGGCCTCCTCCAGGCGATTCCTGTTCACATAAGCCGTGGCAAGCTCCAGGGGGATGTAGCTGTCTGGTTGCGGGTGGGCAACCATGGCCCGCTCCAGATGCCGGATGGCGCTATCGAAATCGCCATTGTTCAGCGCGATGTAGCCGTCGATGAAATCCTGGCCATACTGTTGATAGGCCTTGCGCACCTCTTCCGGGAGGGTATGGCACAAGGCGCGGAAAAGTTCTTCCCGGGAGGCCTGATGATCCGGCGGGGCTATGCTGTCATCCATGAGCGTTTCGCCAACCGGGGCGATTGCGGGGGTTTCCGGTCCGGCATCGGACGCTTCCTCCAGGGACGCCAGTTGTGCGGCCAGTTCTTCCCGCAGGGCATCGTCCCTGGAGACTTCCAGGGCCAGCGCCAAGGCTTCGCGGGCTTCCGCGTCGAAACCGCCCTCGTGGTAGTTCAGGGCGGTTTGCTGATGATCCCGGGCCAGGTGCTCCCGGCTTTGCGCGATCTTGTCCCGTAGCCGCCGGCTCCGTGGGGTGTCCGCGTGCTCTTTTTTTTCAAGTTTGTGGAGGGCGCGCTCATAGGCCTGTTTGGCCGGCCCCCAATGGCCGTCCGCAAATAGGGCGTCCCCCCGGGCTTCGAGTTTTTCCGGTGATGGACCGGCAAACAGGTTCATCAGTGACATGGTGGCCTTATCTTCCGGTTGGCCCGGGACATCGTTCCGGGATCAAACATTATGAGCACCATAGCACTCCTCTATCGCCAGGGAAAGGGGGGAGGGGTCCGCCGGAAGACGGTTTTCCGGAGATCGTTTGATGCGCGCGACGAGAAGGTGCGGATGGATCCCGGATTGGCAATCGCTCCAGCTTCTGGTAGAACCAAGGACCATCAGCGCCCACCACCATCATACCTAAAAACGAAAGGGCCGATGTGTCCCTCCCTTCTGCTCAGCGTGTGACCGTCATCGGGGCGGCCTTACTGGCGCTTTTCCTCGGTGCCCTGGATGCGCTGGTCATGTCCGCGGCCATGCCCACCATTGTGTCCGATTTAGGCGGGCTGCAGCTCTACAGCTGGGTCTACTCGGCCTATTTTCTGGCCCGGGCGGTATCCCTGCCGATCTTTGGAAAACTTGCCGATCTTTACAAAAACCGTAATTTGTTTATCGGGGCGATCATCCTTTTCAGTCTGTCTTCGGCCGCGGCCGGCTGCGCCGTGAACATGGTTACCCTGATCATGGCCCGGGTCATTCAGGGCATCGGTGCAGGGGGGATTTTTGCCCTGGTCTATATCGTGCTGGCGGATGTGGCGCCACCGGAGAAGCGGGGGCGCACCCTTTCCCTGGCCAGTTCCATCTGGGGTATCGCCAGTGTGCTGGGCCCCACCCTGGGCGGTTTCATCGTGACCTATTTTTCCTGGCGCTGGATTTTTTTCATCAATCTGCCCCTGGGGATTTTTTCCATCTGGGGCATCGGAACCTATCTGGTCGAGCTCAGGGAAAAGAAATCCAAGGTCACACTGGATCTGCTGGGCGTGGCCACGCTGTCCACGGCCATCCTGGCCTTTCTGTTCGCCTTTTTGCTGGGGGGACGCACCTATCCCTGGGTGTCGCCGCGCATTCTGGGCCTGTTGGCCATGTTTGTCATTGGAACGGCGGTCTTTATCGTGGTGGAACGGCGCGCCAAGGACCCGATTCTGCCCATGCAAATGTTTCGCAAGCGGGGCTTCAGTGCCGGCAATATGGCCGTATTCTTGAGCAGCTTCGCTATTTTTTCCATGTTCGCCTATGCGCCTCTGTTCATTCAGGGCGTCCAGGGCAAATCCCCCATGGAAGTCGGTGTGGCCATGTTGTCCCTGAGTCTGGGCTGGTCGATCGGATCCCTGGCGCTGGGTCAGGTCGTCGACCGTATGGGTCGGCGCTATGCCGCCGGCACCGGCGCGCTGTGCCTGGTTCTGGGATCTTCGATGACGCTGGCCTTTTCAGCCCAAACGACGACCTACTATAGTTTCGCGAGTTTTTTCGTCATCGGCCTGGGGATGGGGTTTGTGGCTTTGGCGACCCTTCTGGTCGTGCAGTCCGCCGTCCCCCCGCAGGATCTCGGCGTGGCCACCTCCTCGAACCAGTTTGCGCGCACCCTGGGCGGCACGGTGGGGGTCGGCATCGGGGGCGGTTTCATCGCCACCCGCTTCAGCGCGCTGAGCGAAGCCTTTCAAGAGCGGGGCCTGCTCGATCAGCTGCCATCATCGCTGGGGGACGCCGGGTTGAGCCGGATCGAAGGGCTGCTGCGGCCGGATGTCATGGCCGCCCTGCCGGAGGATATCCGGCTCTGGGTGCAGGAGAGCGTCCGGCAGGGGGTGCAGGCGGTATTCTGGACCGTTCTTGCCGCTGCCGCCCTGTGTTTCCTGGTTTGCTGCCTGATTCCGGGGGATACCGCTGTCCGAGGCGAACAGGACGTTTAGCGACGGGGCCGCCGGGGTCCGTGCCGGCGATTGGCCGGCGCGTGGGGAGCGCCCTATCCCGGGCGGGCCGGAGAAAATATTTTGATTTCCGGGAGCGCCTATAGTACGACCCATGGCCTGACGGAGCCGCGTGATTGGGCGTGAGAAGAATTTCATGGACGACAGGCGACAGGATACGGATATGAAGAAGATTGCGGTATTGCCCGGCGATGGAATCGGACCGGAGGTGATGCAGGAGGCATTAAAAGTGCTGGAAGCCGTGGGGCAGCGGTACGATTTGCCCTTTACCTGTCAGGAAGCCGACGTGGGGGGGTGTGCCATCGACCACCATGGGCATGCCCTGCCGCCGGCAACACTGGCCGTCTGTGAGGATAGTGATGCCATTCTTTTTGGATCCGTGGGCGGCCCCCGGTGGGAATCCCTGCCGCCGGATCAACAACCCGAGCGCGCCGCGCTGCTGCCGCTGCGCAAGCATTTCGGGCTGTTTTGCAACCTCCGTCCGGCCCGGGTTTTCAAAGCGCTGGCGGCCGCCAGCCCCTTGAAGCCGGAAATTGTGAAGGACGGATTCGACATTCTCTGCGTGCGTGAGCTCACCGGGGGGATCTATTTCGGAGCGCCCAAGGGACGCCAAGGCCGGGGGGCCGAGGAAAAAGCCTACGATACCATGGTCTACACGCGGGCCGAAATCGAGCGTATCGCCCGCACGGCCTTCGAATTGGCCCGCCTGCGGCGCCGGAAGGTCACCTCCATCGACAAGGCCAATGTGCTCACGGTGATGGTCCTGTGGCGCGAGGTGGTGAACACGGTGGCCCAGGACTATCCCGACGTGGCCCTGGATCATCTTTATATCGATAACGCCACCATGCAACTGCTGGTTGACCCGCAGCGGTTTGATGTGTTGCTGTGCGGGAATATGTTTGGGGATATCATTTCCGATGAATGCGCCATGCTCACCGGATCCATGGGGCTTTTGCCCTCCGCCAGCCTCAATGAACGCCGTTTCGGACTCTTTGAGCCGGCCGGCGGCTCGGCACCGGACATTGCCGGCAAGGGCGTGGCCAATCCCGTGGCCCAGATCCTGTCGGCGGCCATGATGCTGAAGTACAGTTTCGGTCAGGACGCTGCCGCCCGGGCGATCGAGAAGGCCGTGGCCGCGACGCTGGCCTCAGGGCTCATGACGGCTGATATCGCGACCGACAAGACCCGTGCGGTGGGTACGGCCGCGCTGGGCAACGCCATTGCCGATCATATACGGGTGCAAGGTTAGGGGGCGTACCCTTTTTTTGTGCCTCCAGGGATTGACACCCGGCCCGGCGGGACTGAACTTAGCTCAGGATAGGGCTTTCGGGAGGTCACGCCATGGTGAGTATGATCGCAATATTCGCGCTGGGAATGGTCTATGTGCTGCTCAAGGTCTACCTTGAAAAGCGTTGGGCCCCCCTGGACGACATCGGCCCGGATCGACATCTGGCCGATCTGGCCTTTGCCTGCGGCGACAGTGTTTTCGGGTTGTTCCAATCGGCGGGGGCCCGTTGGAACTTTTCGGAGCAGAAAATCGATGCCGATTTCAAATCCTATCTCCAAAGCGGACATGTCCCGCCTTATGTTAGCGACTACGCCCGCCAGCACCCCTTCCATCGCAACCGCACCTACCATCAGCTGATCCACAGCGGCGGTCGTCCGCCTTACCTTTGACCTCGACCACCGCCCCGTCGATCACGACCCACGGGCTTATCCTATCCCCCCGACAACGCCCTTCGTTCAGCGGCGGCCGCCACAATGATCCACGGCGGCGAACCCGTACATGGCCCAAAACTATTGATACCCACGTGCTTGGATGCATTGGTTCTCCGTCCTAACGGAAGGTTGCGGTCAATCTGTCCGGCAACCCCTTTTAAGCGGCGCACCTCGGGACGCAGCGCATACCATTTTTCTCCGGTGGGCAAGCCCGCGGCATCTATCTCCGGCCTGGTCAGGCGCTGGCGGTCGTATGCCTAGTGCGGCACTCCGGAAGGCCTTGTAAAAGAGCCCTCCAACGTGGGCCATATATCCGGGCTCAATCGGCCTGCCGCCGCCTTTCACGGGGAAGGTTTTTCAGCGACCGTGCAGGCCAATTTGTCGAAATCCGCGGCCAGGGACCCCAGATGGTCGACGAAGTGTCTCCGCTGCGCATCGGTCATGGTGGCGGCAATTCCGGTCAGCAGGTTCAAGGCCAGGGTGGTCCGGCGATCCACTTCGGCCTGGTACGCTTCGGTACGCTGACGCTCGGGGGCTGTCAGCATGGCCGTAAAGCGTGTCTTGAAGGCCGGGTCGATTCGGCGTTCGGCCAGCAGCGCCCGAAAGGCCTGTTGGACGTGACGGCGATTGGCGATCCAATCCGCGTTGCTGGCGCCCACATCGGAACTCCATTGCCGCACGGCCGCCTGCTGGGTTGTCGTCAGATCGCCAAGCGACCTCGCGAGCCGATCCACCATGCGTTCGCTGCGCTGCTGAAGGATTTCTTCGGCCGCTGGATCGACATAGGTGCTTTCGAGCTCTTGGTTGGCTTCCTCAAGATTGTCGAAGAGCTCATCGATCTGCTTGTCGCTGGCCGTTTTTAGAATATCCGCCGCATCCGGGCCGATGCCGGCCATGAGGGTTTTCCAGTACTGTATGAGGGTCGCCAGGTAGCGTTCAAATTGGCCATGTGTTACGGGGTTGGCCGGATTCTCAAAGTCGGCGCGCACGGATCGCAAAAAGAGGGCATATTCCGGCAGTTGGGTGCGGCAATGCCAGTTCAGGTGCCGGGTAAGGCGGATCTCGAGCTCGTTGTGCTGATGGGCGTCGAGCGAAATATAGTCGCTGACATACCAGGGCAGCAGCCAGTCCAGTTGGGGATAAAACCATCGCGGTCCGCAGGCCGTCATCACCACGAGGGTCATCAATGTGAGCACAAAACGGCGCATGATAAACAATAGAATTGTTTTTTGGCATTGCAACCGGAGAGCTTCCGGACGCCACAGGGAGCGATGGCGCCGGAGGGGGGGATTGTTGGGGGCGGCTATCGGCCCGGCCGGGATGCGCCCTTGCTGTGCATGATGGGCGCGGTGGCCGGCGGCCTATCAGGGTGCGATTTTGCTCTGGGGGTGTTTTTTCATCCACAGCTCCAGACGCGTGTCCTCGGACGCTATTTTGGGCAGCCAGCGTTTGAAATAGGTCCCCTGAATGCCCATCAGGCCCTTCGCGTAGGGATACCAGAGGGTACCGGTTTGCTGGTCATACAGCACGAAGGTGTCCTGGTAAGTCCATCCCGATGGCGCCAGGATCAGGCTTCGGTCGTCGATTTGCCGGCTGTACACAGCGGCCAGGTCCACCAGCGGTCAGTAAGCGGCGGCAATCGGCGCCGGCCCCAAGCGGGTATTGGCGATCTCGTGCCGGGTCAGTCGGCGAACGGCAT
>JASFFM010000267.1:0-6407 GCA_050124295.1 Desulfobacterales bacterium
CCAGGATCATGAGAAGGGCCAATAATGGGCTGATGATGGCGAGCGGGATTTTCATGGGCAGCCGGCGAAACGGCATCCTACGCTGCGGTTGCATCATAAACAGAGAAGCGGCGCATACAAAAGAGCACTTGGGGAAGCCGTTTGAGAAATAGGGAATAAATGCCATACCAAAGCGAAACCTTAGCGCACCCCGCAGGCATACCCCCATCGGCCGTTGCATGAACACCGGGAGGCGGCACTGTGCAGGCTCGAGGACGGTGCCAAGGTGGCTTTTTATTTAAACCGCGAAACGGCCTTTTTTAATCCGTCACTGAAAGCCTGCCAAGCGTTTTCCGTACCGTCCCGCACATCTTCCCAGGCGTTTTCAGCGCCGTCTTTAAAGTCAACCCAGGCATTTTCTGCGGCCACTTCCAGGTCGATGATTTTTTCCTTCATGTTCTGGCGCAATTTACCCAACTCTTCCCACTCGGTTTCAATCTTCTGCCGAGCTTCCGAAGAAAATTGCTGGCTTTTGGCCTCTAGTTTTGTGCGCTCGGTATTCCAGCGGTAGTTCAAATCGTCGTATTGTGCTTTCATTTTTTTGAGGAATTCGTCCTTGCTCAGAGCCATGTTCAAGACCTCCCTTGGGTGGTTATTCGACTTTCGTGAGATAAGCATCACGTGTCAGCCAGAGCTCTTCCATGCGGTACATGTGCCAATGGTCGTGCATAAGAATATGGCGCACCAGGATATAGGTCGAATAGCGCTTGTATTCCGGATGTGATCCTTTCTTCGCCCAGATGTCCTCTCGGGCCGCGGTCAGCAGGGCGACCTGCCGGTCCCGGTGGCGGCCGAACTGATCGAGGGCTAAATCGATGGGGCGTGGCGCGGGCCTTTCCGCTTCGTCCTCGCCCTGCCCGGGAATGAACGGCACGAATTCAGGATGATCCTCATCCCGGAAGCGTTCCAGGCGCTCCAACAGCATGGGCTGCACCTGGGCCAGATGGCTGACATGCTCTCCGATGGTCCAGCAGTCTGCATTCCTGCGGCGGTCAATAGCCTCTCCGGGGATGGTCTGCACGAAGGTTCCCAGCAGGCGCCGCGATCGCTTTAACCCGTCCAGCAGATCCGGTATGTCTCGCATGATGAGCCTCCTCAACAAACTAAGTCGCTATCAGGATCTGTCGATGGTGGCACGATATCCCGGATACCTTCGACGTCCTCAGACGGACACCGACAGGTCGACGACTTCCGCGCGGGTCATCCGTAACAACTCCCCGGGGGTCAGACGCATCATGGCGTCGATATCGCCCCCGCCGCCGAAGATCGTATCCAGGGTCATCACGGCCGGATCCACCAGGGTGCGCAGCCGCTGTCGATGCCCGAAGGGCGGCATGCTGCCCACCACAAAACCGGTGATCGCCAGGGCTTGTTCGGCGGTAGCGAATTTCACTTTTTTGCGACCCACGCCCATCAGGGCGGCCAATTTTTTACGATCCACACGCGCAAGGCCGTTGTTGATCACCAGCAAAGGAAGATCTTGGGCCAGAAACACCAGCGATTTAATGATCCGATCGGTCGTGACGCCCAGTTCCCGCGCGGCATCGCTGACTGTGGGGGTGTGGCCCGCCATGGGCAAAATAGTCGCCGCGACATGGTTGACCGCAATAAATTGCTGAAGATCGCTACTGCCCAGGGGTTTCGTCATGGAATCAGGCCGCTCCGGAGGTTCGTCTCCCATCTCGATGATCCGTTCCGATTTTGTTGATCTTCGCGGTGGTCGTATGCGCGCCATGATGAAACCACGGCGGCCGTCCATGCTATGTCGAAAATGCCGCCAATCCCTCGGGCAACCATTTTTATAAGGCCGGTCCGGTTTTATAGGGCCGGTCCGGTTTACTCGCCAGGGGAGAAAGGGTGTGGCTCTAATCGATGGATTGATCAGCGGCGCCCTGGTGACTGACCCGACTTGTTTTTAGCAGGTTGGGTCGGCCATTGCAATATGACCCGCACGGCTTGGCCGGGAAAATTGATCGCGGGCGGACAATTGAACAGGTCGCACCGTTCGGGGAATCCTGAATGCCTCTTGCGAATCGTTGTCCGCAAACGATCGTAGACATGTTGGTGGCCATTTACCGGAACGGGTTTTTGGCCCTCCGGCGATGGCCTTTACCTCGACCGCCATATCGGTGGGCGTGGGCAGTGTCCAGACCGCGTTGGATGGGCCTATCCTGCTGACGGCCAAAAGATATGCTGCCCCGGTCCGTTGTGAATGGCAACGCCAAGACGATCAGAGCGGTTCTTCCTATCGACCGGCGCCGCCGCGACCACCGCGGCGGGAAGCGATGTCATCGGAGGATCGATCCCTGTCATCGGGGGCAACCGGAGGATGGCCATTCCATGAGGGCGGGCGGGCATGATAACCGCGTTTCCAGTGCCTTGGTGCTTGAGGGGCTTGGCAAAGCCGTCCTTTCCATTGATGGTGGCGGGGGCCCTGCCCCCTTCGATGGCCAGCAAATGACGCACCGGCAGCAACGAAAAGAAATACGGCGACTGTCAAACCCACCCGCAGGGCATGCTTCTTGATGATGTTTCCTCCTCCGTCGGGTGGACGGATTCAACCGGAGGTGTGCTTGACGACGGCCGTAAACGGGCCGCAGGTTTATTTTCCGGTTGTTTCCATGAGCATGAGGCCTGAGGAGAAATAAAAGTTGACCTTGTTTCCCAAAAAGGAGGGTATCGGCGGCCGACGAGAAGACAAGCGGCGATCGCAGACAGGTTTTTGATCGCGGGGAGGACCGCCGGGCGCAGGCCCGGGGTTCGGGTCGGCGCCACGCAAAGCGAGAACCGGGATAGGCGATAAGTGGGATTGTGGCCTCAGGGCCTACCGGTTATGGCAAATTCCGGCTACCAGTTCTCGGCCAAAAGCTCGAAATAGGACTGGGGTTTGACACAGGCCGGGCATTTTTCCGGGGCTTCGTGTCCGGTGTGAAGATAACCGCAATTGAGGCAGCGCCAAACCATTTCCTGCTCTCGGATGAAGACCTTGTTGGCCAGGAGGTTGGCGGCAAGCTTGCGATAGCGTCTTTCGTGCTGCCGCTCGGATACGCTGATGGCCTCCCATGTGTCGGCCGCCCGGGCGAAACCTTCTTCGCGGGCGATCCTGGCAAACCCGGGATAGAGCTCGCTGTGTTCGAAGTGTTCACCTTCCGCGGCGGCCAGCAGATTATCATAGGTGGCGCCGATGACCCCGGCCGGAAAACGGGCTGCGATGTCCAATTCACCCCCGTTGAAAAACTTGAAAAAGCGCAGCGCGTGTTCACACTCATGGCCGGCGGTCTCCTCGAAGATAGCGGCAATCTGGATATAGCCCTCTTCCGCCGCCCGGCGGGCGAAGTAGGTATAACGGTTGCGGGCCTGGGATTCGCCGGCAAACGAAGCCAGCAAGTTTTTGGCGGTTTGGCTCTCACGAAAATTGGGCATTATGGTTCTCCTGTGCTCATCAATAGCGCCCCCCAAGCGGTTTGATCACCATTCCAGGACGACCGGCCCGGGGGCACGTCATTCCTTTCGCGGCGCCTCAGCCCAGCCCCGGAAAGGAGAAGATTGGCCAAATAAGATTTCATGGTGCCAAGGCCCTGGGCCTTGACTGTCGGCCAGGAATGCATCCTGGGAATCGACCCTCTTAGACATGTCACGGCCCCACCGTTTCGCCGGAAGACGCCGGGCCCTGGATGGCCAGGTGTTCGCGGTTATTGGTGGGGCCGCTTTCCTTTCGGCGCCCGGGCCTTGATGCTCTCCGACCATGGCAAGGCCCGGATGGCCACTGGCCGGCTATTCCTCGACAATGATGGCATCCGCCCCGCATTCCTGGGCGGCCTGGCGCACCAGGTCTTCATATTTTTCCGGGATCACGTCGAATTGGACCACGGACAATAGCTGATCCTCGTCGTAAGCGAAGACCTCCGGACACAGTTTGTTGCAGTTGCGATCGCCCATACACTGTTCGGTAATATGCGCCTTCATGGTACCTTCCTTTCTGACCCGATGGGCCGGGTGTCGGATCCTCATCCTAGCTTGTTCAGCCGAATATCGCCTTTACCGCCATCACGGCCGGCATGCGCCGGCAGGGCCTCCCACATGATACATCTTGGTTCATGTTTCGTAGCAGGCCACAATCTCGCCAAAATACAGCGTATGATAGTCCTTCTCCGGGTACAGGGTCACCACATCCGCCCTCAGGTAGGCCGGGTCCATAACCGATTTAAAGATGATACGGCACTCGAAATGAAGGCCGGGCACGGCGATCACCGGCGAAAGGACCTTCTGCCCTGGAACCGTTTTCAAACCGCAGGCGTCAAATTTGTTGCCATCCCGACCGGATTTGGTGCCACAGTACATGATCTCTTCTTGCATATCCCCCGTGGGAACCGACACCGTGTAATCCATAGCATCTTCGATAATCGTGAAGGTATGCCGCGAGTCCCGCACGGCGACCATAAAAACCGGCTTCCGCCAGCAGAAGCCGATCGTGGCCCATCCGATGGTCATCGTGTTGAGACGATCATCGGCGCGAACGGTGAGAAAGGCCCCGCGTTCGATTTGGGACATGGCTGCTTTCGCGATCGCCATTGGATCTACAGATTTCATCGGTGCCCTCCCATGACGGTGCGATATGTTGCCCGCATTGGGCGGTGGCGGCCTTCCCCCGACGATTGGGTCGGTGTTCCGTGTCAGGCCATGATCCCATGAACCCAATCAACGCCTGGTGGATGTCGGTGATGGCCATCTGCGCCAGATGCCGCCGGTCGACATGGGCGCCCTTTCAATCCGCTCAGCGCCCTTTCATATCACATCCTGGCGCGAGATCAAGCGGTCGGGACCCCCTGTTGTGCGGCGCGCTTGCAATCCCCGCCAGCGGCGCCCTTGGCCACGATCATGGTCTTATACGGAGGGCGCCTGCGCTTGTTATTTGGCAAGCAATGCACATTATAGAATAGAGGTCTAATTTCCTTTAATGCCGCGGAAATGCCAACCACCGGTCGGGAAAGGAGGCCCCATGACCCTGCAAAAATTTCTCTGGCCCACGGATTTCTCCGATCGCGCCGGTCAGGCCCTTGATTACGTCAAATCCCTGACCCGCAAATATGAAGCCGAAATCCATGTTCTCTATGTGATTGAAGACGTCCAGCCCCACCCGGAATGGTATGGCGATTTCGAGTCCGACCATGTCGCCAAAATGCTGGCGTGGGCGCGAAGAAAAGCGCGTCAGCGGCTGGATGCCATCTGCAGCGAACAGCTGGATGACTGCCCCTATTTCGTCCGCCACATTGCGGTCGGCGATCCGGCACGCGAAATCCTCAAGCTCATCGAAAAGGCCAATATCGACATGGTCGTCATGTCCACCCGGGGCGCCAAAGCCCATTTTCGTTTCGGCAGCGTGGCGGAAAAGGTCGTCAAACACGCTCCGGTACCGGTGGTGACGATTCCACCAGCGCGGGAAACCGCCCCGGCCGTTTGATGTATTGGCCATGGGCGGAAACCCGACCGGCAGGTCTTTTCAGAAGTCGGTCTCCCCTGCCCACATCGGCATTGCTCAACGATGCTTACCAGCTTGCCCGGATACACGCGATGGAGGCCTTCATCTACAAGGCATTCAAGTGCGGCGCCGTACGCATGCGGCCGCAAGCGCCTGATAACGCCGGAAAGGGTGCCGCGGGCTTGCCCGCCGGGTGAAAATGGCATGCGCTGCGTTCTGCAATGCCCCGCTCACAATGGCTTGCCGGACACCGTGGCCGCTACCTTCGGCTGGGACAGGGACCAAATTCAGCAAAGCAAATGGGCATTTCATTTTCCTGGAATGTGCGGGCCAAACTTCGAATGGACCGGATGGCCCGCATCGGTGGCTCAAGACAGCGACATGCGTCCGCGGAAGGCCGATCAAAAGCAAACATGAACATTTCCGGGTGAAGACCCCTTAGCGCGTCAATCGACGGTAGCGGATGCGTTTGGGCAGTTCGGCATCCGACCCCAGCCGCCGTTTGCGATCGACGGCGTATGCCGACCAGTTGCCCTGGAAGAAAATGACCTGGCTGTCCCCTTCGAAGGCCAGGATATGGGTGGCCAGGCGGTCCAGGAACCAGCGGTCGTGGCTGATGACCAGCGCACAACCGGCGAAGTTTTCCAGTGCCTCTTCCAGAGCGCGCAGGGTATTGACGTCCAGATCGTTGGTGGGCTCGTCCAGCAGAAGCACATTGGCGCCTTCCCGCAGCATTTTGGCCAGGTGCACACGGTTGCGCTGGCCGCCGGAGAGCATGGCTACTTTTTTCTGCTGCTCCTGCCCGGAGAAATTAAACCGGGCGACATAAGCCCGTGAATTGACCTGCCGGGAGCCGAGTTCGATTTCATCTGCGCCGCCGCTGATTTCT
>JASFFM010000268.1:0-6381 GCA_050124295.1 Desulfobacterales bacterium
GCACCCACATCTACGACCTGCCGGTCGATATCGATCTGGGTGTTGGCGACCGAAAAACTGGGGATCGCGACCATAATGTGATCGGCCGAATTTTCCCCAGCGGACATCTCCGCCGACGGCTTGAGATCCAGCATGCGAAGCTGACCCTCGACGACCGAGGCTTGGGTGATTTTTACGATCGGGGGGGGGAGTTTGATGTTGCGAAACACGTCGCGCAGCGGAAGCCCTTCGCCGCTGCGCACGACGGGTTCCGTCGGCAGACGTTTGACCGTGATGGACGGGCGCTGCAGCAGGATCTCCTGGATGCGGACGATGCCTGCCAGGGGTTCCAGGGCACCGATATCGATCTTCAGCTGATCGAGGCGCACCAGGGGATGGTCGGCGCCATCCGTCAGATCCAGTCCGCGCAGAGCGATCGTACCTGCGGTGTGAAAGGTATGGCCGCCATCCTGAAAAGCCTCGTAGGTAATTGCGAGCTTGACGTCCAGCAGGCCGGTGTGAACGCGAAAATCGGCCTCCGGGGGAACATAGGGCATATAGGCCGCAAGGTCGATGCCCTCAAGATCAATCGTAAGCTCGGTTTCCCGCGAGCCGGCGAAGGGCTTGACTTGCCCTTGCAGGTTGAAGGGGGTGCCATTGACGGTGGCGGCAAAGTGCGGATTGACGAAAATATCGATTTGGGCCGGAAGGTTCGACAGAAACGGCAGCGCGATGTCGATGCCGGTAATGTGATGCGTCTTCTCGCGAATATGATCCTGAAAATGAATTTCGCTGCCGGTAAGTTGAACGTTGTTGAGCGAGAAACGAAGCGGCGCGCTCTCGGCTGATTCGTCGGTCGCCGGAGACGCTTCCGGGCCCCGGGGTGCGGGGATAAGATCCGAAAAATTCCAGCGATGGTCCTTGTTGAGCACAAGCGATCCATAGAAGCCATCCAGGCGCACTTCTTTGCACACCAGGCCCCATTTGAACAGGGACATGGCCTGCAGGTTGACATAGAGTTCCTGGAACGCCGCCATGCGGTTTTCACCGTCCGGTTCGAAAATCACCATCTCCCGGACCGTTGCCGAAAGGGTGTAGGGGTTCATGCGCAGGGCGCCAATTTGGACCTCCCGCTGGAGTTGTTCACGGAGTTGACCTTCGGCCACCAGGCGTACGGCCGAGGGAAGGATCAGAAATCCGAAAAGGGTGTAGAGAAGTACCCCCAATGCGGTGTAAAGGGATGCTTTTTGCCAGCGTGGCAGCCCCTTGAAGCGGGTCAATAGTTTGTTTGCCATGGTCGAGGTATCTCCTTGCATCCGCCTGAAAATGCTTCTTCAGGTTGCCATGGGTGATAACGCGTCGATGCGTGAAGCCTTGCGCGGCAACCGGTCTGAAACCGAGCTTTCCGTCCTGCCTGGGGCGAGGGTTTAAACGTCTTGCCTAAAAAGCGGGTTGGCCAATTAAATTAATATGGTAAACGGCGGTCGATCAAGTCAAGTTGGATTCTTGACCATTTCCGGAGTGCGACCCGCGCCGGGGCAGCCTTTGCCCGCAAGAGGGGTTGATCACGGACGGCATCGGCGGCCATGGCTAGACAGCGGAAGCGGTGGGCCCATCGCTGGTAGGTGACGGCTGTGTCGGTCGCAGGGCGCCATTCAAAGGAGAAGCGCGGCGCCATGGTGTCCCCGCCGGCGGGGATGCCCTAGGCCAGGCCATCGGCCCTGTTCGCCCGACAACGAACCGCTGGCATTGGGTTAGGTTGTCCTTCACCATGCATGGGCCTCGGTTGACAGCGCGGGTAAAACATCATATTCGATGGCTCGGTCACGGGGCACCGCAGAGAGGTCAGGCAACGCCATGGGGTATTCAGTCCCGCAAAAGACGCGCAAATACGGCCATTGCCGCCGGAGGGTTCTTTGGGTTGCGCAGGTGGTTGTTATCGGTTTCTTCCTGCTGATCACCGCCTGCTCCGGCGAGGAAACGGCTTTACCCATCGACATGTCCATAAGGGAAGATGTGGCCCTGCTCCCGGCAACCGGGCAGGTTCTCAAGTATGCCTATCTTCCCCAATTTTCCCACGCCGTATCCTTCCAGCGCCATCATCTTCTGATCCGCCATATCGAGAAGCAGACCGGCTTGCGCATCCGCCAGGTTTTTCCGGACACCTTCGACGAGCACATGCGCATGGTGGGACAGGGCAGTATCGATATCTCGTTTTCAAATCCCTTTATCTACGTTCGCATGGCCGAGGCCTACTGCACCCGGGCTTTTGCCCGGGTCATCGAAGAAAACGGGCGTGAACGCTTTCGGGGCGAAATTATCGCCCGGGCCGACAACCCTGACGTGCAGCATCTGGCCGACAGCGTCGGCAAGCGCTGGATTGCCGTGGATCCGGCCTCGGCCGGAGGGTACCTGTATCCCCTGGGACATTTTCTGGCCCATGGCATCCAGCCCTCCGATTTTTCCGAAATTGCCTTCGCCCCCGGCCCGGGGGGCAAGCAGGAGAAAGTTATTCTGGCGGTTTTTGCCGGCCAGTACGATATCGGGTCGGTGCGCGAGGGCGCCCTGGATGTGGTGGCGGATAAGATCGATAGACAGAAGATCAGGGTGCTGGACCGCACCCAGTGGTATCCAGGATGGGTCTTCGCCGCCCGCAGGGATCTGGCCGCCGACACCATCGCGTTGATCGCCAAGGCCCTGACCATGCTCGATGACGGCCGTCCGGAGCACCTCCGCCTGCTTCAGAATGCCCACATGACCGGCATCATTCCATCCACCGATCGGGATTTCGATACGGTCCGAAGACTATGGGCCCAGGTCGGCGATGCCCAGCATCGATGTGCCGCCCCGGGCGACCGGCAACGGCCGGCGGAACGGGGCCGCCCAACGCAATGAGTGCCATGGGTCTTTCTGTCTTCAAAAGCGGTATTCGCACCAAGATCAACATGGGCATCATGACCATCGTGCTGGTTTCGGTGCTGCTGGTCGCCCTGGCGGCCAGCCAGATTGTCAGTCGGGCCCTGTTTCAGGAGTACCGCAACCGGGGGATCTCCCTGGCGGTCAATCTGGCCGCGCGCAGCCAGGACCCGATCCTGGCCATGGATTTCCTGCGCATGCGCCGTCTGATCGGCGAAATGACCACCTCGGCCGGGGATATCCGATACGTATTTATCCAGGATACGGACGGCGAGGTACTCAGCCACACCTTCAGCGACGGGTTCCCCGTGCAGCTCAAAAGCGCCAATCAGGCCCAGCCTACCCAGCGCTGCAGCATTCGGCTGCTCGCTTCCGGCAAAGACCGCTACTATGATTTTGCCGCCCCCGTCGTGGTGGGCGAATTCCAGGTGGGAACCATCCGTCTGGGCCTGCTCAGATCCCAGGTAACCACCACGGTCAAGGAACTGTGGTGGGCGATTTTCGCCTTTGCCATCTTGTCTATCGTCATATCGGATACGGTGGGCTTCTCTTTGGCGCACAACCTTACCAGCCGGATCAAACGGCTCCAGATGGCTTCGGAGGAAATGCTCAAGGGCCATGGCCAGGTCGACGCGGCAGCCTCCGCCCCGAATTTGTCCGATGCGACCTCGACAACGCCCGCGCGCGCGTCCTTACCCGCCGGGCCATTGGCCGGCGACGAAATCCACCAGCTGGCCCATACCTTCGACGCCATGACATCGGCCATCAGGCGTTATATCGAAGAACTGGCAGCCTCCAAAGCGGTTTTGGCCAAATCGGAAACCAAGTACCGACGGATCTTTGAAGACTCCATGGATCTGATTTTTGTGGCCGACCATCGGGGCCGACTGCTGGACATCAATCCCGCCGGCATCCAGATGCTGGGATACGATTCCCGCCGGAATCTCATGGCCCGGGAGACCCTGACCTCTCTGGTCCGCAACACCGATGAAACCCGGAGACTGTTTGACGAAATCGAGCGCAACGGTTTTGTCAAGGACTGGGAGTGCCTGCTGCGCACGCGCAAGGGAGGCGAACTGGCCGTCCTGCTGAGCATGACCACCCGCGTCGACGCCACCGGCCGGGTACGGGAATACGAGGGGATCGTCAAAGACATTACCCAGCGCAAACTGATGCATCGCCAACTTCTGCAGGCCGATCGTCTGGCATCGCTGGGACAGCTTGCGGCCGGTATCGCCCACGAAATCAACAATCCGCTGGGACTGATTCTGGGCTATACCCAGCTGTTGCTGCGGGAAGGGGCGGAGGCGGTCGAATTCAAGGACGACTTGCGGACCATCGAGAAACAGACACGCAACTGCAAGAAAATTGTCGAAGACCTGCTCAATTTCGCCCGCAAGTCCGGCACGCGCATATCCGAGGTGGACATCAACAGCGCCCTGCAGGGGGTCATCAAGGTTGTCCGGAATCAGTTAGAACTGGACAATATCCTGATCCAGACGCATTTTGACGATCATCTACCTGAAATTGCCGGGGATGCGGAAAAGCTCAAGCAGGTCTTTATGAACCTGCTCCTCAACGCCCGCCAGGCCATTCGTAAAAACGGCATCATCATCATTACCACC
This sequence comes from Desulfobacterales bacterium, assembly GCA_050124295.1. Classification (GTDB taxonomy): domain Bacteria; phylum Desulfobacterota; class Desulfobacteria; order Desulfobacterales; family UBA5852; genus JABZFP01. Next base: position 4,521 of record JASFFM010000268.1, read on the forward strand.
ACCGCCGATCCCGATCAACGGGGGGTGGTCATCGACTTCGAAGATGACGGGCCGGGCATGGCGCCCGAGGTCCAGGACAAGATCTTCGATCCCTTTTTTACCACCAAGCCGACCGGGCAGGGCACCGGTTTGGGACTTTCCGTGAGCTACGGAATCATCGAGGATCACCAGGGCGACATTCACGTGTCGAGCGAAGTCGGGCGAGGCACGCATATTCGAATCCGGCTGCCCATGGGTGCGGGCACCAACTTACAGGATCAATCCCAATGAAACCGCGTTTATTGATTGTGGATGATGAGACCGACATGTTGCGCCTGCTGCGCCGTAGTGTCGGCAAGGCGCTGGACTGCCAGGTGGAGACCGCGGCGGGTGGCGAGGAGGCGCTGCGCCGGTTTCATTCCGAGGCCTTTGATCTGGTCCTTCTCGATATCCGCATGGCCGGTATCGACGGCATGGCCGTGCTGGAGGCCATTCAGCAAGAGGCACCCGGATTTACGGTGATCATGATGACGGCTTACGGCGCGATTGATGTGGCGGTTGAGTCCATTCGCAAGGGGGCCTATGATTTTATCACCAAACCCTTCGATCACGACGAATTGATCCATCGTCTGGGTAAAGCTTTGGAGCGTGGGCGCTTGCTGCAGGAGAATTCGGATCTCAGAAAACAGGTCGACACGACGGGCGTCTTCCAGGGATTTGTGGGGGCCAGTCCCGTCATGCAGGCCATCTATGACACGATCCACACCCTGGGGCAATCGGACCTGACGGTTCTGGTCACCGGCGCATCGGGGACCGGAAAAAATCTGGCGGCCCGGGCCCTGCACGATCTGAGCGCGCGCCGCAAAGCACCCTTCGTGCGGGTAAGCTGCCCCACGGTCCCCGAAAATATTCTCGAAAGCGAGCTGTTCGGTTATGCCAGAGGCGCCTTCACCCACGCTTCACGCGACCAAAAAGGCCTTTTCGAGGCCGCCGAGGGGGGAACCCTTTTCTTGGATGAAATTGGCGATATTACCCCCGCCATTCAAACCAAATTGCTGCAATTTTTAGAAAACAATGAATTCAAACCCCTCGGCCGCAATCGCACGGTAAGGGTCGATGTCCGCGTCCTGGCGGCCACCAACCATGATCTGAAAGAAAAAATGGCCCGGGGGGAATTCCGGGAAGATCTTTATTACCGGCTCTGTGTCGTGGAACTACCCATGCCCGCCTTGGCCGAACGACCCGAAGATCTGCCCCTCCTGGTGGATCATTTTCTGGATCGCTACGGTACCCTTTACGGGCGTGGAAAAAAGCGTCTGGCACCCGGTGTCATGTCGCAGTTGATGGCCCATCAATGGAAGGGCAATGTGCGGGAACTGGAGAACGTCATCAAACGAGGGGTCGTCATGTCGCCGGGGGAGACCATTTCATCGGAGGATCTGGGTTGGCAACCACGGGAATGTGTTGCCGGGATCGAAGCCGATGACCTCAGCACCATTCCCTACCGGGATGCCAAGGCATCCGTGATGGCCCAATTCAGCACGCGCTATGTCGAAAAAGCCCTTCAAAATGCCGGTGGCAACGTGACCCGGGCAGCACGCGCCAGCGGTTTGGAGCGTCAGTCCTTTCAGCAGATTATGCGCAAGTACGGTATCCGCGCGGAACCCTTCCGCAAGGGTGCCATAATTTGATGGCACTGCCGCCCGATCCTATCATCTTGCCTAAGATATCAAAAATATTATAAAAATTGATTTAATACGTTTTCGGGGCAGTTTCCGATTGCACTGCGCAGCCCGGATTTCAGGCTGCCTGCGGTCGCGCCTGGAAGGCAGCAGATTAAAAATGATAATAAATCAAAGTAGTTAAAATCATAAGGGGCCCG
>JASFFM010000269.1:0-6378 GCA_050124295.1 Desulfobacterales bacterium
GTGAGGTGATGTGGTAGAAGGCACCGGGATATGTGATGCGCAGTGGACGGGCCATGGATGTGTTTAATATAGAACAGGGATAATTTTGTCAAGTGTGTAGACCTGACCCCATCATGTTCCTGAGCAATGTCACAACATCCAGTGGGGGCGATCGGCCATCCAGGCACGGACCGTTTCACGCAGCCAGTCTTCGAGACCCGGCGCGATGTAGAAGCGCGGCTGGAGGAGATTGTCGTCCGGCCGGATCAGGCCTTCGCGCACCGCGATCCGGGCCAATTCGGTATAGGGATAGATCCGCAGACCCACGGTTAGCTTGACCGCGTCGAGATCGAGGGCCTCGGCGAAGGCCAGGCTGCGGGAGGCGGAGTCCCGGGTCTCGCCGGGCCCGCCCAGGAGCAGGAAGCCCATGCGACCGATGCCGCAGTCGGCCAGCAATCGGCTGGAGTATGCCACCTCTTGGAGGGTGAAGCGCTTGTGCATGCTGTCCAGGATGGGTTGGAAGCCGCTTTCGAACCCCAGGGCCGCATCCCGGCATCCGGCCCGGGCCATGGCCTGCACTAGCGCCTTGGCCACCCGGCCGGGGTAGAGGATGCAGCGCCAGCGGATATCCAAATTGGCCGCGGCTATTTGATCGCATAGTTCCCGGGCATAGCCGGGCGGCAGGTTGAAGACATTGTCCACGAAAAAGACCTGCCGAAACCCGGCCGCCCGCCAGCGGGCCAGGGAGGCCACCACCTTGGCCGGGGATCGCCGGCGGATGCGGCCGCCCTCGATGGTGGGCGTCGAGCAATAGCTGCACTTTAGAGGGCAGCCCCGGCGGGTCTGCACGGGCAGGTAGTAGGCCGGATCATCGGCCAGGCGGGCGTCGAACAGATCAGGATCGGGCAGGGGCAAGCGGTCCAGGTCGGTTGTAAAGGCCCGCGGGGCCTGCCGGCCCCGTCCCCGGATGTGCAGACCGGGCACATCCTCCGGCGGCATATCGGCGGCCAGCCGCTCCAGGAGGGTGAGAAAGGCCTCCTCCCCCTCCCCCTGGATTCCCATGTCCGCCCCGGTATAATCCAGCACGGCTTCGGGGAAAATGCTGTAGCCGGCTCCTCCCAGCACCACGGGCACGGGCGAAGTCTCCCGGCAGAGGGCCACCACGTCCCGGGCCTCCTCCAGCAGAAACCGGGGGGTCTCGCTGACCTGATCGTCAATGTTGCGGATGGAGATACCGATCACCTCGGGTGCCATCCGGACCAAGGCGTCTTTCAGCAAGGCGCGCCAGTCGCGGGCCCCCATCAGGTCAAGCAAAAGAACCTCATGACCGGCCCGGGTGAGGGTTGCCGCCACACACCCCAATCCCATGGGCAGGGTCGGCATGTTGATCTTTTCGGTATTGGCGGAGATGAGCAGGGTCCGCATGGTGCCTCCTGCGAAGGGCAGGGTCAATGGCGGGCATCTGGGTCCTGTAACCACAGATGCGGATCGATCTCACGGAAAAAATCCGGCTGCGAAGAAAAGGCCTGAAAACCTGGTACTGACTGCAGACAGGCACGGACAAACTTGAGAGAGGTGCTGCAGAAGTACGGCAGCTTGTGAAGACGATTGGACTATCCGCAGCCGTACAACGAGAGACACCCACGAAGGCCTTTTCAATTACCAATTGAGTGCATTAGGAAATTGAAATGTATTTTAACAGTGTGAATCTGCGCATGGCATCATCATTTTAGACACTGGTTGCGGATTATTTACGTTGGCAGAAGACGCCTGCCTACACAGCCAATATGGATCACGGAACAATATGATCAAGTGGAGCACCAAGAGGTTTATCGTAATCGAACCCGTCTCATTTTGCGAAGATCTCCATAAAAGAAACTTCATGGTGATGCGCCTTGCCTTTCAGCCCTCCAACTCTTAAAGGCACCATAATCGTTGCGCCTATCTATTGGGAGCCGAACCATTTGCGATAAAGCCGCTCGTATATGCCTTTATGCCTTAATTTTAAAAGGGCTCGATTAACCGGTTCACGCAGTTCACTTTTTTGTGGAAACAAAAAGGCGTAATATTGAATATCAAAGAGCGGGCCGACAACCGATACGATTCCCGCCCCCTTGTTACGCGCATAGTAAAGGATGGTTGGTGCATCAAAAACGAACGCATCCACCTCGCCTGTCAAGAGCTTTTCGTAGGCTTGATCAACTGATTTCTCAGCAACGATGATGGCACCCAGTTTCTCCAATGCCACAACACTCGTTGTCCCTTCAACCGTTGCAACCAGCCTGTTTCGTAGATCTCGGTGGTCGGTTATATCGGTGTGTAGCTTTTGCAAAGTGATGGCCGAAGACAGCTGGGCAACCGTCCATCCAAAAAAACCGATTCCTATAATCATGACAACAAAGGCCATGAGCCGGCCAACCCAGTTGCGCGGCACGATGTCTCCATAGCCAACAGTCGTCATGGTCACCAGAACATACCAATAAGCTTGAAATATTCCTGGTAAATAACTGGTACTGATGTATTGGTGCCCCCTTTCGACCCACCAAAAGACATGCCCGCATATGACGATAAACAATCCAATGTAGGCTAAAGATTTCACTACGATCGGTGAGCGAAAGGATTTCAAAGATTCTCCCAGGCTGAATTTGGTCTGCTTTAAGACCATGATGCGCAGGCCGGAATCCAAGTAGTGGTGAGAGAAGTCGACAATCTTTTCTCGCTCTTCCGTCACGGTAATGCATGATAGGGCGACATCAGCGTTACCAACCACTAAATCTTTAAATATACCCTTTAGATCGGTCTCATTGTAAGTAAACGCTAGGTCCAGTTCTTTGGCTATTTCTTCCCAAAGCTCAATGTCAAAGCCAGTGTAGGCACCATCGTTATGCATGACACAGGGCGCCGTTATCTCAACGTCGACGGTCAAGATATTTTCTTGGGATTTAACCTTATGGGCAAAACCAAAAATCAGAATACCAAGCGCGAAGAAAAGCAAGGCATATTTTTCATGATTTCTTGTATGGTTTTCCATTTGGCTCATCTAATGATCACAGAAAACGTTGAAGAATGATGTCGCCCGGGCATCCATGAACCCGTTCGTCGTTGCTGCCAGAATCCAGCATCAGGCGTTACGATTGCTGTACGCAGAAAACGGTTGCGAATCGCTGGATTGGCAACCGGACCGAATCCAACGATACATGACCGAAAGGAGTAAATTTCCAGATGTCATCCCTCTTCTCTTTTTCAGCGCGCGTATCTGAACCAGTCGGTATTTTTGAACCACTTGTTGTGCATTTTCTCGAATCGCCCGTCTTGCTTGATCTCCTTTAGAAAAGTGTTCAGCCATTTGAGAAAATCCGGATCATTTTTTCGAATCGCCCAGGCTATCGGCTCTTTGGTGAAAGGCTTATCCAGAAAGATCAGCTGATCCGAGGTGTGCATGGCATGAAACACGGCATTGAACGGGTAATCATAGACAAAAGCGTCCGCCGTTCCCTCGATCACGCGCATAGCGCCCTCGATTTCCGTGTCCGCGGTTTCATAGGTGGCTTTTGGAATCAGCTGCAGCACGGCTTCCTCGCCGGTGGTGCCGGGTTTGGATACCACGGTATACTTGGCATCGTTTAGGTCCCTGTGGGATTGAACTTGGGTCTTATGTTTGGCGTTGAGAAGAACGGTCTGCCCTACGGTCATGAAGGGATCGGCAAAGTCGACCTCCTTTTTGCGTGCCTCCGTGACGGACATCCCGCCGAAAATGATATCGTAGCGCCCCAATTTAAGCGCAGGAATTATGCTGGGCCACATGGTATCGACAAACACCGGTTTGACCCCCAAAGCCCTGGCCATTTCTATCCCCACGTCGATGTCAAAACCCATCAAGCTGAGTTGACGGCCCTTGCGTCGAAATCCTCCGTGCCGGATCTTTTTCTGGCGCAGACCGCTGCGATTGTCGATCATCTCAAAAGGCATATAGCCCACTTCCAGGCCGATGCGCAGCTCGCCGCGTCGAAGAATACCTTCCAAGGTGGAGTCTTCGGACAATTCCACGTCTATGGCCAGCGCCGGCGCATCGCCAAATCCCACGATCAGGCTGGCCAGAATCAGGGCGATCATCATTTTAAAGCAGATATGCTTATGCATGTCCTTATCTCCTTTATCCCTTTTCCACTTGACGCCTGCATACGAATACGCGTCATCTGGTTAGACGGCACCATCTTCGGCCACCGTGTCAGGAATTGCGGCCTCTTCCTCCAAAGGGTCGATGGTGATATTGAACCAGCCGTAGAGCATGGAAACAATCGGCGAGATCCAGCAAAAGAAATTGAACGGCAAATAGACGATGGTGGGCACCCCCAGGGTGGCGGTCATATAAGCACCGCCCGAGTTCCACGGCACCAAGTTGGCGGTGACCGTGGCACTGTCCTCGACGGCCCGTGACAGGTTCTTGGGGTGCAGCCCCTTGTCCTTGTAGGATTGGGCGTACATCTTGCTGGTCATCACGATGGACATGTACTGATCGCACAGGATCAGATTTGATCCGATGGCGGTCATGACCGTGGCCGTAATCAGGGAACCGGTGGATTGGGCCTTTCTGAGGATGACGTTGACGACGACGCGCAGCTGGTTGGTCTTTTCCATGATCCCGCCGTACATCATGGCGCAGATGACCAGTGACACCGTGTACATCATGGATTCTAAACCGCCCTTGGTCAACAGGTTGTCGACGGCTTCAATGCCGCTGTTGCTGGTATAGCCGCCATAAGCTGCCGACAGCAGGCCACCAAACGTATTGCCTTGAAATATGGCTCCCAGAATACCGGCCGATAGAATCCCGATCACAATGCCCGGGACCGCTGGAATTCTTCGAAATGCCAGCAACATGACGATTGCCGGAGGGATGAGCAACAGCAGATTGACACTGAACTGTGCGTCAATACCGGTCAGAATCTGATTGACGCTTTCCAGGTTGGCCTGCCCGCCGCCGTAAAAAAAGCTAAGCACAATCTCGATGACCAAGGTAACGGCATAACTGACCCCGGTGGTATAGGCCATGTGCTTGATGTGCGTATAAAGATCAGTGCCCACCATGCCCGGGGCCATATTGGTGGTATCTGATAGCGGTGACATCTTGTCACCGAAATAAGCGCCCGAAAGCACCGCGCCGGCAACGATCGGTAAGGGGAATCCCAACCCTTCGCCAACACCGATCAAAGCGATGCCGATGGTTCCCGCGGTTCCCCAGGAGGATCCGGTGGCCAGAGAGGTGATCGAACAAATGATCAAGGTAGCCGGCAGAAATATGGACGGGTGCAAAATTTTAAGGCCGTAGTAAAGCAGGGTGGGAACAACGCCGCTTAAGATCCACACACCGATGAGAATACCGATGATAAGTAAAATCACGATCGCCTGGAGCGAATTGGTGATGCCGTTGAGCATGCCGGTTTCGATTTCCTTCCAGCTGAACCCGGCCCGTAAACCGACCACGGCAGCCACGAAAACGCCTAGCAAAATGGGCACATGGGCATCGGTTTCATAGCGCAGGATCGCCAGGCTGATAAAAACGATCAATCCCAGGATCGAGACCAGAGCCTCCCAGAGATAAGGGTCGCGCTTTTGCCGTTTGGTGTCCATGGTTTTCCTCCCTCTGTTCTTCGGGTGCGGTTAACAGCATTTTATTCATGCGCTTTTGACCAGCATGACGGGGATGGTGGCCAGTTTGGATACTTTTTCGGCAACCGAGCCGAACACCACCTTTTGCATGGGGGTCCCCGTGCCCATAATGATCAGATGAATCCCCTCGGATTCGGCATACTTTAAAATTCGCTTGTAATGGGTTCCTGAAACCACGCTTGTGTTGACAATGTGGATGTCCGACAAATGCCGTTTTTTAAAGGCGTCGAGTTTTTGTTGGGCCTGGGACAGGGCCTGACTCTCGAAGTCACTGGCAATGCGCTTGAAATCGGGCTCCGGAGGATCGGATACATACGTGTCCACGAACCAGTCGAAGCGACGCAGCACATGCAGCAGATGAACCTGCGCATCGAGCTGTTTGGCCAGGGTTACAACATAGGGGGCCACCTTGGGTGAAATTTCGGTGAGAGCAATTGGGTAGAGTATCTTTTTAAAGGCTTCCATAAGCATCTCCCATGGTTGCGGGTTATTGAAAAAAGGGACCCGAATAGAACAGCGGTTTCGTTCGGGCATTTTTGGTTTTAGGAAAATGTTTTCATCGCGATAATTGAATCGAAATACGCTTTCCTTCAGATGCAGGAGAAAGGTCGAGTCGGCGATGCCGCAAAACTTCATCAAGCGACGTTTAGGGGATGGTGTTTGTAATTGGAGCGCTCTTGACTTTTCAACTTGCAGCATTCCTGCCTTGAATGCCGTTTTATGAATCAG
>JASFFM010000270.1:0-6347 GCA_050124295.1 Desulfobacterales bacterium
ATCGTCACGTTTCTCCAACGCAAGGGGTTTCCCTACACCATTTGCCGCCATGCGGCGGATACCCTTGCGGATATCCTGCCGGACAATTGACATTTCCGCGCCATGCCAGTATGAGACCACGACACGATAAAGGCCTGTTTCAGGATGCTTTACCCACCAGGCCCAAGGGGCCTTCCATGGCCATCAAGGAGCGATAAAGACATGATTCCGGCGATGTCGATTTATATCGGCGCTGTTCTGGCGGCGAACTACACGGCGATGTGGTTTATTCCCCTGCCGATATTCGGCAAGGTTTCCGTGGGCACGCTCATTTTCGGCATCACCTTCACCCAACGCGACCGGGTGCACCGCTACGGCCGCAAGGCCGTCTACGGCATGATCTTGGCGGCGGCGGTGGGCATGGTATTGGAATCGCTTTTCCTGGAGGTGCCCTGGCGAATCATTTTGGCCTCTTTCATCGCCATTGTCCTCAGTGAAGCGGCCGATACGGAAATTTACCACAAACTACTTCACCGCAGCTGGCTGCAGCGCGTGACAGGGTCCAATCTCATAAGCATCCCGCTGGACAGCATTCTGTTCAACCTGATTGCTTTTTTGGGAGTCTTCCAAGGGCCCCTGTTGGTGGCCATCATTTTCGGCGAAATTGTGACCAAATTTACAACTGGCGCCTTGGCCGCGCTCTGGCGGGCACCACGCCAGATCGAAAACGCGCCGGCCTAAGCCGGTGCCGGGGCCTTCCGGCGCGCCGCGGTAGGCATGCCACCGCAAGCGCCTGATCATTCCGGAGAGGGAGGCCGCGGGCTTGCCCGCGGGGTGGAAAAGGGTATGCGCGGCGTTCTGAAATGCGCCGACCCCCAGGGTTAGTTGACCCATTTTCCGAAAGTTCCCCTTAAACACGGAACACATTCGTCCCAACAGATGGGCCGCAGTCTTTTCATGAAATGTTCGGGTCAATTGTTCTTTCGGCGATCGTCCCTCCTTTGTCAGACCCCACCCGCACACGCATCCCCCGTTTTGTTTGGCCCGCTGGCGTGCCTGCGATATCCCTTGACGGGAAGGGAAAAGACCCGCTACATTGGCTTACGGCATGGGCGCGCGGTTAAGGCGAGACCATCCAGGCGCAACGTGTTCGGGCGGGGCTTTAAACCATCTGACCCATTCCTACCTGGCGCCAGACGCCGTGTTAACTGTTTAGCGTCATCGCATTGGCCAGGGGGATCCGATGGTCGATCTTTATGGGCGCTGTCGTGTTAAGAGGAGGGGTTACCCATGGAACAGGCGAACAGACCCCCTGGTGGACAGGCCGGCGAGAGGCGCACAACGCCCCGCTTCGGTGTTGAGTTCTGGGTAGAGGAGCACGACGCGGCGGGGGTCTATTTTCACCGGGTGACCAATATCAGTCGAGACGGCTTCTTTGTCGAAAAAAAACTGCCTTTCCAGGTGGGGCAGACGCTTCAAATGCGACTGGATCTTCCCGGGTCCGAGCGCAAGTATAGCGCCCGAACGCGCGTGGTGGACAACTACCACGATGGCCGGTCCAACCTGCGCGGGGCCGGATTCCAGTTTGTCGATCTGGATTCGAAAACCCGCGCGGGGATCGAAGCGGTTATCGAAAAGGCCGGCTCGCAAGGCTCGACGTGATCACCCTCGGATGGTCATCGCCGCGGACTTTCCCCCGCGCCATGTTCACAAGGAGCGGATATGACCCTGACAAAGTTCCTGCAAAAAGCCGATAAGTTTCAGATTCAAGCCTATCGCCAGCCGGTGGATCATGGGCGTTTGTCGGCAACCAACATCGCCTATTCCGGCTCCCCCTTCAAACACCCCGATAACCCGGAAAAAATTATCCTGGTGGCCGACCCCTACAGTCAGAATACGTTCTACTACGAATTCAACAGGTCGGATATTAGCCTGGCGGAAGATCTGCCCAATATCGTCAACCTGGAAAACGAATCCCTGACGATGGTGCGTCTATGGGTAAAAAAGGGTACTCTCGCCGTGCGCTGCACCCCCTTTCGGGTCGCCAATACGCTGGGCTGATCCTGTCGGCGGGGGAGCGCTTAAAAGGCACCCAGTTGACAGGGCTTGATTTTTATCTCCAGCGCTTCGCAAATGCCGGCGACTTTCAGACGCGGCATTTTCTGCCGGCGGGCGATCGACCAGGCATCGGCACAGGATAAGCGGCCATTCTGCAAGGCATCGCGAATGCTGCTTTCCAGCGCGTCATCCCACTGCTTGGCCTTCGTGACGATCCGCTTCTGGGGCTGATAGCCGAACAGCCCCAGCTGGCAGTGAATCAATCGGATTTCCATCAGATCGAGTGCCTGCCCGATGTCCTCCGGCCGCCGCGCAAGCGTTTGCGCAACAGCATGGGCGGCGGCACAACTGATCCGCCCATCGGTAACCTGATCCTTTAAGGCCGCAGCCAGGCGTTCATCAAGAATCGTTGATTCGGGATGTTTGCCGGCATACCCGGATTGTCTGGATTTGGACATGATACCTCCGTTTGCTTGAATGATTCCGAAATGGTGACCTCGGGCGCAGCCCGCTGGCGTGCTCAGAGATATTCGGATGAATGGCATCGGCCCTCCGGCCGAAGGCTTAGCTTACGTCAAACCGGGGACCGTGATCAAGGGGCCCTGGCCGGACTTCCATGTTCTCCCGGGGAGCATCCGGGGCTTGATCTTAAATTGACACCACCCGGCAGGGTTGATAGGGTGGCAAACCTTTCGCCCGCGGTGCCGGACCGCCGGATCAAACACGCGCGATGCGCTTGGCATGGCGCAACCCAAAGGAAATGTTGACAATGTCCGACATTGATTACATGCCCTCCTTTCAGAACCGGCAGGAACTCCGGGCACATCAGCTCAAAGGTCTGCAATGGACGGTGGCCCATGCCTATCATGGCTCCTTGGAATACCGGCGCAAGCTCGAGGCCGCCGGGGTAGGGCCCGACGATATCCGCCATCTCGACGATTTGCAGCGGCTGCCTTTTACCACAGCCGATGATTTGCGTGACGGCTATCCCTTCCCGCTGCGTTGTGTGCCTTTCGAGAAAATCATCCGAATTCACTCCAGCAGCGGAACCACGGGCAAACGTAAAAATCTTTGCTACACCCGAAAAGACGTGGATGACTGGACGCATTTTTTTGCCCGTTGTTACCGCATGGCGGGGGTGACCGCCAAGGACCGGGTTCAGATCGCCGTCGGCTATGGGGTTTGGACCGCCGGCGTCGGATTCCAGGCCGCGTGTGAAAAGATCGGGGCCATGGCCCTTCCGGCCGGTCCGGGCAATGTCGATCTACAGTGTCAATTCATGCTGGATCTTCAATCCACGGTGCTTTGCTGCACAGCCTCCATGGGGCTTCTGCTGGCCGAAGAGATCCACCGGCGCGGTTTGACCGAACTCATCAATATTCGCAAAATCATTTACGGCTCGGAGCGTTCTTCCCGCTCCATGCGCGCCAAAATCAGCAGCCTGTTCGGCGGGGCCGAGCTTTTCGACATCACGGGACTGACCGAACTCTACGGGCCCGGAACCGGCATCGAATGCCCCGACCATGACTGTATCCATTACTGGGCGGATTATTACCTGCTCGAAGTTCTCCATCCGGAAACCCTCGCACCGGTCGAAGCAGGCCAGTGGGGCGAAATGGTCGTTACGACCCTCACCAAAGAGGCGGTCCCGCTCATTCGCTACCGCACCCACGATATTACCCGCATTCTCCCGGGCGAATGCAGCTGCGGCAGTATCATGCCGCGTCACTCGCGGATCATGGGACGATCCGACGACATGTTTATCTTTCGGGCGGTGAATATCTATCCGTCGCATGTTGACCAAATTATTTCCAGCATCGACGGTCTGGGTTCGGAATACCAGATTCACCTGCACCGCGACGCCGAGGAACGGGGTATCATGCGGCTGATCATCGAGATCAGCGAAAATGCCAAGCTGGATCAATGCCAGTCGCTGGCGGAGGATCTCCTAAAAAAGGTCAAGCGTGAACTGATGGTGACACCGCAGGTCGAGCTTGTCGCCTACGGCACGCTGCCGCGCTCGGAACGAAAGAGCCAGCGCGTCTTTGACAAGCGGATACAGGATTCGATTATCTAATGGACGGCTGTTGGCCTGCCTTGCACTGACGTCCGTTTTGTCTTCCCAGGACGACCCTTATGAAGCGTCAGCCTTTCGTCATTATTCCTTTCCAGCAGCTGAGCGCGGAAGCGCTTTCCGGCGTGCTGGAAGCATACGTCAACAGAGAAGGCACCGATTATGGTCACGGGAGCGCGCCGTCGCTTGCCCAAAAGGTGGACCAGATTCGGCGCCAGCTGGAAGAGGGGCGCGCGGTGGTGGTCTTCGACCCGGATCGACAAAGTTGCAACATCGTTCCGCGACACGTGTTGCCGCGAAAATCCACCCCATGAGATCGAGGCGATGGTCGGGCGCCCGATGGTCCCCCACAACCCCCCTTTGCCTGGCGAAAAGATACCGCACAGCCACGATCTGCCGATGCAACCATTCGATCCCATTCACAGTCCGCTTAGCGGCACCAGTCTGATCGAAGCCGGTGCCGGTACCGGCAAGACCTACACGATTGCCATTCTCGTTTTGCGTCTGCTCTTGCAGAAAGCGCTGCCCCCCGAGCAGATCCTCGTTGTGACCTTCACCACGGCCGCTACGGCGGAATTGCGCGCACGCTTGCGACGACGCTTGCAAGACGCCAAGCGGATTCTGCAAGGGCAGGCTTCGGACGATGCTGTCCTGCAGGAACTGCTGGAGAACTGCGGCCCGCAGGATATTGCACGCGATAGATTGGAGGAGGCCCTGGCCAATTTCGATTGTCTGCCGGTTTTTACCATCCACGGCTTTTGTCAGCGCATTCTTCATGAAATGGCCTTCGAAACCGGCAGTGGCTTTGACACGGAACTGATCACCGATGCCACGCCCGTCATACAGGGGCTGGCCGATGATTATTGGCGCAAGACCTGGTATGATGCCCCGCCGGAGCGCATGTCCCTGGCCCTGAAATTGATCAAGCGCCCGGAAAACCTGGTCGACCTCTACCGCCGCTACGCCCTCCCGGATATAACCATTCTTCCGGATCATAAAGGGCCCAAGGCGCCATCCGGTGAACATTTTCGGAAATGCTGGCAGCAAGCGCGACGGCAGTGGCGTCAATCCCGCAGCGAGGTCCTGGACTTGTTGACCTCACCCAGCCTCAAGGCCAATATCTACGGCAGCCTGGAACGTCCCCCGCGACACGGGGGAGGGCGCCACCAACGCGACGAAAAAATTCAGGCCTGGGATCGCCAGCTCGATCGCTGGTTTGAATCGGCCGCCAACCGACTTCCGGTGCCGGACGGCCTGGCTTATTTCTGTCAAACCAAATTGGATGGGGCAGTCAAAAAGGGTGCCCGGGGGCCGCGACAGGCCTTCTTTGAAGTATGCGACCGCCTTCAGGAAGCCGCCCGCGCTTTGGAGCAGGAGGTACGCCAATGGGTGGTGGCGTGGCAGGCGCGTTTTTTCCGCTACGCCGATCAACAACTCGATCGGTACAAAAAAGAAAACCAGGTTCTCTTCTACGACGATCTTCTGCTGATGGTTCGCGATGCTTTGCGGCGGGATCGCCACGGGCGATTGCGACACCTCCTGCGGGCGCGCTACAAAGCCGCCCTGATCGATGAATTTCAAGATACGGATACGGTTCAATATACCATTTTCAAGAACATTTTCGATGCCCCCGGCAGTTCGATGTTCATGATCGGCGATCCCAAACAGGCCATCTACCGTTTTCGCGGCGCCGATATATTTACCTATTTGCAAGCCGCGCGAAACGCCACCCGGTGTTTTACCTTGACGCGCAACTGGCGCTCATCCCCCGGCATGGTCCAGGCGGTCAACACCCTTTTCGGGCAGCATCCCCGTCCTTTTTTATGGCCCGCGATCCATTTTCATCCGGCCCAAGCGGCGGTGGCCCAACCGACCCCCTGCCTGGACGACCCACCGGCACCGCTGACGATCTGGTTTCTGGACAACCCGACCTCGGCCAGCGGCCGTCCGGCCATGAACAAGAGGACGGCTTCGGCGCAGATCTGCCGCGCCGTGGCCGGAGAGGTACACCGACGCGTCGCGGGACGTCACCCAGATGGTGACGGCATCAGCTATAAAGACATGGCCATTATCGTGCGAACCAATCGACAGGCCGGGGAGATGAAAAGCGCTTTTGCGGCGTACGGCATACCGGCCGTGGTATACAATGCGGGCAGTGTTTTTCATCGACCAGAGGCGCTCGATCTGCAACGTGTTCTGGCGGCGGTGGCCGATCCCGGTGCCGATTGGAAACTTC
>JASFFM010000271.1:0-6313 GCA_050124295.1 Desulfobacterales bacterium
CTGGGGAAGCATGCCGGGGCCCTGACCTACCACCGGGAGGCCCTGCGCTGCGGCTTTCTACCCCTGCTGGAGGCCATGGCCGATGGACTGCGGGAGCGGACCAATTTTCGCGGGGCTGTCGGGGTTGTGGAAAATGCCTACGACGAGACCTGCCGAATTGCGGCCGTACCGGCGCGGCAGCTATTCGAAATCGAAGCCGCCTTGCTGGAAGAGGCCAAAGCCCATTTGCCACGGTTGCCCTTTACCCACCTCGATCTTTTGGTGATTCGACAGATCGGCAAGGAGATCAGTGGGGCCGGCATGGATCCCAACGTCACCGGGCGGGCCTTCGACCTGAAGGAGAGCGATTTCGCAGGCCAGATGAAGGCCACGCGGGTGGCGATTCTCGATCTTTCCGAGCACACGGGGGGCAACGCCATCGGCTTGGGCAACGCCGATCTTATCACGGAAAAGGTTTTCCAGAAAATGGACTACGAGGTGACCCTCATGAATGCCCTCACGAGCCTGTCGCTGCACAAGGCCTTCATCCCGGTGCGCCTGCCCGGGGATCGCAAGGCCATCCAGGCCGGTTTCACCACCCAGGGCCCCCTCGCGCCCCAAGCCCTGCGGGCCGTGATCATCCAGGATACCCTGCACCCCACCGAATTTCTGGCCAGTGCCGCGCTGGCACGGGAATTGACGGACCTTCCGGCGGCCGAAATTCTTTCCCGGGGCCCCCTGCGTTTCGATAACGACGATAATCTGATCCTGCCCTGGGATTAATGGCTGGCGCCGAGAAAAAGAAAGCCCCACGCTTTCGCGAAGGACCATGCCGCGCCGGTGGTGGTGGCGGCCATTTGCGGTGAGAAGATCGGCCCAACAAGGGCAGCCCCATCGCGTACCAAGCATTGCCTGACATGGCCCCCTGAAATGTAATCTAACCCGGATATGGCACTCCTTGGAGGCCTCCCCTACAAGGCCTTCCGGCGCGCCGCGCTAAACATGCGCCCGCAAGGGCCCGATCACGCCGCACAGAAATGCCCCAGGCTTGCCCGCCGGGTGGAACGGGTATGCGCGGTGTTCGGCAATGCGCCCCTCGCCAGGGGTTAGCGGACACCTTCACCGCAACCTTCCCCTAAGACAGGGAACGAATCCATCCCAGCGAGTGGGCATCCCTATTTTCATGAAATGTTCGCGTAAGGGATGTCTCTAATCCGATCTTTGTCCCTGCGCTAGGGCGGAAGTTAATCGCGCCACAATGAACCGGCGCCATCAGCGCCAGAGGATGAAAAGCAGGTAGAGTATCGGCAGGGCGAAGAGCAGGGGACGGGCCGCGCGCAACCAGCGGGCCTTTCTGAAAAAGACCGCCAGGCACAGCCCGGCAAATACCGCCGTCCCCCGCAGCCCCATGGCCACATAGCTCCACTGGAGAATGGCGGTTTGCAGGCTCAGCCAGGTGACGGCGGCCGCCAGAAGTACGATGGTGACACAGCAGGCGCGCATCAGGACCATACTGTTCCAGCGCCGACGAATGCCGTTCACCCGGGCCAGCAGGTCGTTATGCAGATTGGTGGAAACACCCAGGGCCAATCCGGCCGCGGTGCCCAGCACGATCACGAGGAGTGCGGCCAGGAAGAACGCGGCCAAGGCCGGCGGGAAGGACTGATTGATGAAGAAGGGCAGGGCCTGGGCCGTGTTGGCCGCCAGTTCGGGCGCCCGGCCGCGCAGGCTGAGTCCCACGACGATACCGAGCAAGCCCAGGGGCGGGATCAGGGCGGCGCTCAGCAGGGTTCCGCGGCGGGCGTCCCGCACCGTCCGGGCCGCGAATACGGCCTGCAGATAGATCTGGGTGGACAAGACCCCAATGACCATGGAGGCCAGATCCACGGCGGCGGCACGGTGGCCGTAGGCGAAGAGGGACAGGCCCCCCCCCTGGGCCTGGGCCGTGGCCATGAGCGGTTGCCAGCCGCCGGCACCGTGGAGGGCCACGGCGGCGCTCAGAAGCATGACCAGATAAAGCAGGAAGCATTTCAGTTTGCCCACCAGGCCGGCCCCGGCGATACCTCCGGAAACGATCATGCCGAGGGTCAGCAGGGCGGACAGCACGATGGCGGCCGCCTGCGGCAGGTCGAATACCGCACCCAGCAGGGCGGTGGCCGCCAGAAACTGGGCCACGATCTGCATCAGCATGCCGCTGGAGGCCACGATGCTGCTGTAGGTCTGGAAACCGGGGCCAAAGGTCTGCCCCAGGTACTGGGCCACGGTGACCGACGCACTCTCCCGCAGGGCCCTGGAGAAGAAAAGCGCCAGAACAAGGCAGGCCAGCCCGCTGCCCAGGGTGAAATGCCAGGCCGCGAACCCGAACAAATAGGCCATCTGGACCGTGCCCACCGTGGCGGCGCCGCCCACCAGGGTGCCGATGATGACCCAGGTCACATCGGTGGACGTCGCCTGCCGACCGGCCAGGGCGAAGTCGCTCTGGGAGGTCAACCCCCTTCCGGTGCGCAGGGAGGCGGCCAGCACGGCCAGGAACACCACCCCAAATACCAGATTGTAGATCAAAGGCTGTCCGTTTCGTTATTTCCGGGTTCCGGGTGAAGCCTGCCGGCAGCGCGATCTTGAGCAGTCACCTTCCGTCCCTTCAGGCCCGGGCGCGACTGGGGCAGGCTGCGGCAGACCGGCGCGGTTTTCATAATGCGCAGGCTATAGACGATTTTGCGCCGGCCGACAATGCTTGTCTTTCCCCGCGCGGTTGCAAAACGGTCCAATCGCCCTCCTGCAAGGGATCGTAACAGGGACCATTACCAGCGCCAAGGCGGTGTGCAGCGGCGATCAGGCCGGCGGCATCCAAAGCATGATCCCTGATCGGGGGAGCCGAACCCGGATATGGCACGCCTTGGAGGCCTCCATTGACAAGGCCTACCGGCGTGCCGCGGTAGGCTTGCGACGGCAAGCGCCTGATGACGCCGCAAAGGGATGCCGCGGGTTTGACCGCCGGGTGATAAGGGTATGCGCCGCGTATGGTAATTCGCCGGTCACAAAGGGTTGCCGGACACAATGGCGGCAACCCTCATCTAAGAAACGGAACAAATGCATCCAAACAAATGGGCTTCACGATTGTCATGCCATGTTCGGGCCAAAAAGGCCAACCGGGGATGTTGTTCAATGCGGCGCCTTGCGGGCCATGCGTTGACTTTGCCACGGGGATATTGCATGAAGGGTGGCGTGGCATCAAAATCCTGACCAGCGCGCTTCTGAGGCGCGATCCGGGGGTTGGCGGTCATCGACTGAATTTAGGCCGGTATTCTTATTTCCCCACGCCATTGCAAAAGGAGTTTTCATGGTTTGGCAGGGCGTGCTCGGACTGGCGGTATTCGTAGCCCTGGCCTGGGGCATTGGCGAAAACCGCAAGGCGGTTCGCTGGCGCTCGGTTCTGATTGGACTGGGGTTGCAGCTGGCTCTGGCCCTCGTTCTGCTCAAAGGCCCCTTCGTGCGCCAGGCCTTCCTGGCCCTCAACCAGGTGATCCTGGCCCTCGAGCGTGCCACCCGTGCCGGCACCTCCTTCGTGTTCGGCTATCTCGGCGGTGGGCCGCTTCCCTTTACCGAAACCTTCCCCGGCGGCAGCTTTCTGCTGGCCTTCCAGGCATTGCCCCTCATCCTGCTCATGAGCGCCCTCTCGGCCGTCTTCTTCTACTGGAAGGTCCTGCCCCGGGTCGTGCGGGGGTTCGCCTGGGCGTTGCAGAAAACATTGCGCCTGGGGGGCACCGAGGGGCTGGGAGTGGCCGCCAATATCTTCGTGGGCATGGTGGAGGCGCCGCTTTTCATCCGGCCCTACCTGAAAAAGATGACGCGCAGCGAGCTTTTCACCGTCATGACCTGCGGCATGGCCACCATCGCCGGCACCGTGATGGTGCTCTACGCCAGTATCCTGAGCCCGCTGATCCCGGACGTGATGGGGCATATCCTGACCGCCTCCATCATCAGCGCCCCTGCCGCCGTTACGATCGCCAAGATCATCGTACCGGAAACCGGGTCCCTAACGCCTGGCCGTTTGACGGACCCCGAACCGGCCGCCAGCGCCATGGATGCCCTGACCAAGGGAACCCTCCAGGGCGTGAGCCTGCTGATCAACATCGTGGCCATGTTGATCGTGCTGGTGGCCTGCGTCGAGCTGGTCAACCTGGTGCTGGCCTTTTTGCCCGCTGTGGCCGACGAACCCCTGACCCTCCAGCGCATGCTCGGTTGGGTCATGGCGCCCGTGGTTTTTTTGATGGGGGTGGCCCGGGAGGAGGCGCTTACGGCAGGCGCCCTGATGGGCACCAAGACGATTCTCAACGAGCTGCTGGCCTACATCGACCTGAGCCGGCTGCCCGAGGGCAGCCTCTCACCGCGCAGCCTGCTGATCATGACCTATGCCATGTGCGGGTTTGCCAACCCCGGCAGCCTGGGGATCATGATCGGTGGCCTGGGCACCATGGCACCCTCCCGCCGGGACGAGATTGTCGGCCTTGGGCTAAAGGCCCTTGTTGCCGGCACCCTGGCGACCTGTATGACCGGTGCGGTCGTCGGACTCCTCGGATAGCCCGCCAGGCGGCGATCCACCCTGGGAGGGGATGGCATGCCTGCCGGGGACCCGACCTGCGTTGAGGGGTGGCCCCCGAAACCTGCGTCGAAGGGGTTTATCGTCATCGTGTGGGCCTGAATCCGCGACGTGCGGAGCCAGCGATGCGGCAGCGATGGGTTCAGGGGAGACGCGGAACAATGGCCACGCAACGCATGGCGGGCAAAATAGATGCAAACGCCCTTGGCCGCCTAACGGCAAGATCCCCCCAAGTAGGATACGCTCTGGCTTTGCCGATCAGAAAACCGGCGGCGTCCATGCCAATCTCTGAATCCTTGACCCCGCGCCCATAATTGGAGCGGAACAAACGAAGAAACAGCACCCCCGGCCAAAGTCATGCTATTTTCCAGCAGCGTATTCCTGTTTGTTTTTTTGCCGGCCGTCGTTCTGACCTACCACCTGGTGCCGGATCAGCCCACCAAACGGGGCCGCAATCTCGTGCTCCTGATCTTCAGCTATGTCTATTATCTCTATGGCGCCGCATCGTTTCTGCCGATTTTGATGATGTCCTCCCTGGCCGATTTCGGCCTGGCCCGCCTGATCGAAAACGATGCCCGCCGCCGCCGGCTGTGGCTGGTCGTATCCCTGACCATCAACCTCGGTCTTCTGGGGTATTTCAAATACGCCAATTTCTTCGTCCACGAAGTCGACCTCCTGCGGGGCCGCCTGGGAATGCCTTCCCTGGCCTGGATCGCCGTCATGCTGCCCATCGGCATATCCTTTTTCACCTTTCAGAAGCTAAGCTACGTGATGGACGTCTACCGGGGGGAGACCGCCGCCCTGCGCGATCCCTTGGATTTTCTCCTCTATGTGGCCATGTTCCCCCAGCTGATCGCCGGGCCGATCGTCCGTTTCCGGGAAATCCGCTCCCAGTTGCGACAGCGCCGGGAGAGCTGGGATCGGTTCTTCCTCGGTGCCATGCGCATCTGCTGGGGGCTTGGCAAAAAGGTACTGGTGGCCGAGACCCTGGCCCGCTTTGCCGATACGATCTTCGCCCTGCCATCGGCTACGCTGGATACCCAAACGGCCTGGCTGGGCGCGGTGACCTACACCCTGCAGATTTATTTTGATTTTTCGGGCTACTCGGACATGGCCATCGGACTGGGGCTGCTGTTTGGATTCGTGCTTCCGGAGAATTTCAATCGGCCTTATTCCGCCGTCAGCATAACGGACTTCTGGCGGCGCTGGCACATGTCGTTGAGCCGCTGGTTTCGCGATTATCTCTATTTTGCCCTGGGCGGCAGTCGATGCGGTGGCACGCGGACCTGCCTCAACCTGGGAGTGGTTTTTGTGCTCTGTGGGCTATGGCACGGCGCCAATTGGACTTTCCTGGCCTGGGGTATCTACCACGGACTGTTTTTGATTCTGGAGCGCGTCAGCGGTTGGCGAAATTTACCCCTCCATCGGTGGGTGGTCGCCCGGCGGGCGCTCACCCTGCTGATCGTGACGGTGGGCTGGGTTCTATTCCGCGCGGCCGATCTGACCCAAGCGGCTGATTTTTACGCGGCCATGTTCACCTGGCGCGCTTTTCCGCTGGTCTACGAACTAAGTCGGCTGCTCAATCCCTGGGATATCGGTATGCTCGGCGTGGCGACCCTGGCGTTTTTTCTGCCCCCGGATTTTTCCGGCTACGGGCGCCTGTTTTTGCGCCAGCCGTCGCCGCCGATCGCAGCGGCCCTGCTGATGGTCGTGATCGTGCTGCCCCTCTGCGCC
>JASFFM010000272.1:0-6280 GCA_050124295.1 Desulfobacterales bacterium
AGGAAGCCGGTACGCTTCATAGCCACCCCGGGGATCGTTTTTAGGTCAAAAGTTGATTGAAAATGGCGAACGATGCCTTTACGACCGGTGTTTCCATGGGCAATTCAATGCTTGGCTGCCCGTTGAGATCATACTCGTAAAGGGTTTCATCCTGGGGAACGGTTCCCACAAACGCCAATTTGGCTTCACGAATGATGTTCATGACCGCCTCCGGCGGCGCCCCCTTGGCCTGGTTGATCATGAGGCAGGTGCGTTCCACACCGATGTGCAGATCCTGGGCCAGTTCATTGATGCGCAGACCCGCTTGCAGGCCCCGGCGAGAGGCATCGGCCACGATCAGAAGAATGTCCACGTTGCGGGTGGTCAGTCGACTGATATGCTCCATCCCGGCTTCATTGTCCATCACCAGATAAGGATAGTTAGCGGTAAGCTGGTCCATGAAACGCGAGAGGAGCGAATTGGCCGCGCAGTAGCATCCGGCGCCTTCCGGCTGTCCCATCACCAGCAGGTCGAAGCCGTCATGCTCGATAATGGACTGCTGCATGCGCATGTCCATGAAAATGTCCTTGGTCATGCCTTCGGGAACGTTTCCCTTTTTCATATCCTCGCGGGCATCGCCCAATGTGGAAGAAATGGGAACGCCCAGGACTTCGTTCAAATTGGCATTGGCATCGGCATCCACAGCCAGCACCGGGGTCTTGTTGGCATTTAGCAAGTATTTAATCAGCAAACCGGCCATGGTGGTTTTTCCAGTGCCACCTTTACCGGCCAGGGCAATTGTAAACGGCATGGTATAACAATCCTTTCCTCGCAGATTTTTTGGTCTATATCAACTGAAATTAACCACTTAAGATAGTTGCCGTCAACAGTCAAGGACCTTTTCCAACGGCCTGCCGGGGGGTGTTTCAGGCCACGTCGCCACCATCCGGTCAGGGGCCAATGGGTCCGCTTCCCGGACGGCTGCTGAGGGGCGTCGCCTGCCTGTCTCGGCTTGCAAACCACCAGGGCCTATGATAAGCAAAGGTTTCCGAAAAGCATACCCTAGACCGAAGGTTTGATGCGGCCCGCACCCCCGCCGTCAGCCTGCAACCGGTCTCGCCTTGGATGACAGCTATTCCGATCCTCACCGCCGCCGAAGACCATCTCATGAGGGCAAAAGAAGGGAAGCAAGACATGGAATTCGAGCTTGATCGAACACAGAAGGAGATTCAGAAAGCGGTCCGGGATTTCACCAAGGGCGAATTTGACAAGGATTTGGCCCTGGAGCTGGAGGAGGCCCACGCTTTTCCCACCAAGATCTGGCAGAAGGCCGGCCAGCTGGGCTTGCTCGGGGTGCACTTTCCGGAGCAATTCTCCGGGCAGGGGTTAGGCTGCCTGGAAGACATCCTGGTCATCGAGGCGCTCTGCCGGGGGGATTCGACCATCGGCAGTGCCGTGGCCCTGGCCCCCTTTGCCTCGGAGCTGATCCTGCACAACGGCACGGCGGCCCAGAAAGAGGCCTGGCTGCCCAAGGTGGCCGAGGCCCAGGTGCTTTCGGCGGGCGCCTTCACCGAGCCCGACCACGGCTCCGACATCACCCGCATGAACACCACCGCGGTCAAGGACGGCGACGCCTGGGTCATCAACGGCACCAAGACCTTCATCACCAACGGGGGCCTGGCGGCCTTCTACTGCGTGCTGTGCCAGACGGATGAAGCGATTACCCCCAGCCACCGGGGCATGAGCGTCATCCTGGTGGAGGCCGAGCGCGAGGGGCTTTCCACCGCTGACGTGGGCCGCAAGATGGGGATCCGCATGATGGCCACCGCCGAGGTGAACTTCAAGGACGTGCGCGTGCCGGCCGCCAACCTGATCGGGGAGGAGGGCCGCGGCTTTTATCACGTTTTGCACTTTTTTGACGAGAGCCGCATCCAGGTGGCCGCCCAGGCCCTGGGAACCGCCCAGGGGGCTTACGACCGGGCGCTTTCCTATGTCAAGCAGCGCGAGCAGTTCGGCAAGAAGATCGCCCAGTTTCAGATCACCCAGCACAAGCTGGCCGACATGGCCACCAAAATCGAGTTGGCGCGTTTGATCACCTACAAGGCGGCCTGGAATTTCGACCAGGGCCGCATCGACCCCAAGCTGACCTCCATGGCCAAGATGTATGCCGCCAAAACGGCCGTGGATGTGTGCGACGAGGCCATTCAGCTGCATGGGGGCTATGGCTACATGAGCGAATACGAGGTGGAGCGCTTCTACCGCGACGCCAAGATCTGCGAGCTCTACGAGGGCACCAAGGAAATCCAGAAAAACACGATCGCCAGCGCCCTGCTGGGAAAAATGAAATGATCGGCGGCCACCCGAGCGCATCGCCGATGGCACGCAAGGCCGCTGACGCTTTGACCCGCGCGTCATGCGCAAACTTACGCGCATGGGTGGCAATCATCTTTCACGGGCGGCCATCCGCATAGATGTCAGGAGGGTTTATGACAGCCGAAGCTGAAGTCTACCAACCCGGCAACAATGTTCGGGTCGTCACGGCGACCTCGCTCTTTGACGGCCATGACGCTTCCATCAACATCTTTCGGCGCATCCTGCAGAGCACCGGCGTGGAGGTCATTCACCTCGGCCACAACCGCTCGGTGCAGGAGATTGTCGATGCGGCCGTCGAAGAAGATGCCCAGGGGATTGCCGTTTCCAGCTACCAGGGCGGTCACGTGGAATATTTCAAGTACATGATCGATCTGCTCAAGCTTGCCGAAGCCTCGCACGTCAAAGTTTTCGGGGGTGGGGGCGGGGTCATCGTTCCGGAGGAAGTCAGGGAACTGGAAGCCTACGGCGTCGCCAAAATCTATTCTCCCGAAGACGGCGCCCGTTTCGGCCTCCAGGGCATCATCAATCACATGGTGCAGATCATGGATTACCCGCGCGCATCCACGGAGGCCCCGGATCTCCAGCGGCTGGCGCCCGAAAACAAACTTATGGTGGCCAATCTGATCACCACCGTGGAGCAGGCCAAGGCCATGGGAAACGGCCACCTGGCAAATCTGCGTGCGCAATTGGAGGCCCGCACGCCGGACCGGCGCATTCCGGTGATCGGCATCACCGGTACGGGCGGCTCCGGCAAATCCTCCCTGACCGACGAGTTGATCCAGCGCCTGCTCCTCGACCTCAAGGACATCCGGGTGGCCATCATCAGCGCCGATCCGACTCGCCGCAAGACCGGCGGCGCCCTGCTGGGTGACCGCATTCGCATGAATGCCATCGGCAGCCCGCGCGTCTACATGCGCTCGCTGGCCACCCGCCGCTCGCAGACCGAAATCCCCGAAGCCATGACGGACATCATTCAGGTCGCCAAGGCCGCCGGGTTCGACCTGATCATCGCCGAGACCGCCGGCATCGGTCAGGGCGACTCGCGAATCGTCGACCTGGTGGACGTGTCCGTCTATGTCATGACCGCCGAATTCGGGGCCGCCTCCCAATTGGAGAAAATCGACATGCTCGATTTCGCCGATATTGCGGTGGTCAATAAATATGAAAAACGCGGCGGGGAAGACGCCGTGCGCGATGTTCGCAAACAGATGCAGCGCAACCGCAACGCCTTCGAGCAAGCGCCGGAGGAAATGCCGGTCTACGGTACCATCGCCTCCAAGTTCAACGACGACGGCGTGACGAGCCTCTACCACGGACTGCTGGACACGATTGCCGAAAAGACCGGTGTGGCGTTCACCTCCCACCTGCCCCGGCCGTCCAGGATGGTATCTTCTTCCAAGACCATCATCATCCCCCCCGAGCGCACACGCTATCTGGCCGAAATCGCCGACACCGTGCGTCGCTACCATGCCCACACCGACGCCCAGGCCGATACCCTGCGCCGGGTCTGGCACCTGGAAGAAACCCAAAAAGCCCTCTCCCGCGCCACCTCCGATGACACCCCTGACGATCCTCTGGCGCGGCTCAAGGACGCCATCGATCGTGCCCGCCAGGCCCTCGATCCGGAAACGACCGCTCTGGTGGAGCGCTGGGGGGCCACCAAAACCGCCTACCAGCAGGACGAGCTCGTTTATCGGGTCCGGGACCGTGAAATTCGGGTGCCGCTGTTCACCGAATCCCTCTCCCGCCGAAAAATTCCCAAGATCGCCCTGCCCCGCTTCAAAGATCCCGGTGAGATCTACCGCTGGCTGCGGCGGGAAAACCTGCCCGGCTATTTTCCCTACACGGCAGGGGTTTTCCCCTTAAAGCGGGTGGGCGAAGATCCCACGCGCATGTTCGCCGGCGAAGGGGATCCACAACGCACCAACAACCGCTTCAAATTGCTCTCGGCCGAAAGCGACGCCAAACGCCTCTCGACGGCCTTCGACTCCGTGACCCTCTATGGTTACAATCCCGATCCGCGGCCGGACATCTACGGCAAGGTGGGCACCTCGGGGGTGAGCGTCTGCACTTTAGACGATGTCAAAATACTCTACAGCGGGTTCGACCTCTGCGCTCCCTCGACGTCCGTCTCCATGACCATCAACGGGCCGGCCCCCATCGTGCTGGCCATGTTCCTCAATACGGCCATCGATCAGCAGGTGGATCGCTACCGCCAAGCAAACGGAGCACCGCCGACCCCCGAGGTCTACGAACGGATCCGGGCCGACGTGTTGGCCAATGTGCGCGGTACGGTGCAAGCCGATATTTTAAAGGAAGACCAGGGACAGAATACCTGTATCTTTTCCATCGACTTCGCCCTCAAGATGATGGGCGACATCCAGGCCTATTTCATCGAAAACGATGTGCGCAATTTCTACTCGGTGTCCATCTCGGGCTACCATATTGCCGAGGCCGGGGCCAATCCGATCTCCCAGTTGGCCTTTACCCTGGCCAACGGGTTCACCTATCTGGAGTACTATCTCTCCCGCGGTATGCCGCTGGATCATTTCGGCCCCAATCTTTCCTTTTTCTTCTCCAACGGGATGGATCCGGAATACACGGTAATCGGCCGGGTGGCGCGCCGCATCTGGTCCGTGGCCCTGCGGGAAAAATACGGCGCTTCAGCCCGCTCCCAGATGCTCAAGTACCATATTCAAACGTCTGGCCGCTCCCTGCACAGCCAGGATATCCAGTTCAACGATATTCGTACCACCCTGCAGGCCCTGTGTGCGGTCTACGACAACTGCAACAGCCTGCACACCAACGCCTTCGACGAGGCCATTACGACCCCCTCCAGGGAGTCGGTGCGCCGGGCTCTGGCCATCCAGATGATTATCAATCGGGAATGGGGCCTGGCCCGCAACGAAAATCCCCAGCAGGGCAGCTTCATCGTGGACGAACTCACCGACCTGGTGGAAGAGGCGGTGTTGCTGGAATTCGATCGCATCACCGAACGGGGCGGTGTCCTGGGAGCGATGGAAACAGGCTACCAGCGCGGTCAGATCCAGGAGGAATCCATTTACTACGAGACCCTGAAGCACACCGGGGCCATGCCCATCATTGGGGTCAATACCTTCCGGGATCCGGATGCACACGAAGACGATCTCACGGAAACCGTCGAGCTGGCCCGGGCCACCGAAGAGGAAAAAGCCTCTCAGCTCAAACGTCTGGCCGATTTCCATGCCCGCCAGGCGGCCGAATCGCCGGTCGCCCTGGCCCGGCTTCAGCAGGTGGCCCTGGCGGGCGGCAATATTTTTAGCGAGCTCATGGAGGCTGTGAAAACCTGCTCCCTGGGCCAGATTACGGAAGCCCTTTACGACGTGGGCGGCAAATACCGCCGCAACATGTAGGTGTTCGTTCAGAAATGGTCCTTCGGTCCCTGATCATCGTTCTCCGCGGGGTTGGCGGCTGCGGCGTACCGATGTACGCCTCACCGCAACCCCTTGTGCGGCCTCGATCAGAAACCGAAATTCTCATTTCTGAATCGAACCCCTTACCGGAATTGAGCAGCAAATACAGGGTGGGGGTTAGGGGTTGGCGGTCCTCGACGCAGCGTCCCTGCGCATCGCTGACGCTCCCACGGCTTCGCCGTCCGGCGCCGGAAAACCTGCGGCCTTGCCGGGAATGAAAATCTACTCGCTGACAGCGGCCTTTGACGAGGATACAGCTGCCGAATGCAATGAATAATGCTATCACCGAAATAGTTTTTCTATGACACACGTCCAGAGGGTTTCGTAAAACGCTTGAGATCAAGTGTTTTACGAAACCCTCCCCAAGGAGGGGATATGCGAGAAGCAGTGATTGTCAGTGCGCTGCGGACGCCGTTGGGCGCCTTCGGTGGAACCCTGCGTCAGACGGGCGCCACCACGCTGGGGGGGCTGGTGAT
>JASFFM010000273.1:0-6235 GCA_050124295.1 Desulfobacterales bacterium
GACGGATCGGCATGGACCACCAGCATATCGAACTGCCTGTTGAGAATGTCAACCGCCCAGGCTTCATGCCGGGCGCGCTTTTCTTTATCGACCAAAATGTCGCGCACGCTGCAGACCACTTTACAACGCGGTAGACCACCGCCGGCGATGGCCGACAGCAAGGGGTCGAGTTCAAAACGGAATGCCCGGCGCCCGATGGGATAGAGTTCGACCAGGAAAATATCCGGGCGCTCGGCAAGAAATAGGGCTTTCAATTTCCGCCGCCGCTGGACCTTGACGGCTTCCAGCAATTGACCGCTGGGAGAATGCAAGTTTTTAAAGTTGTGATCCATCGCCAGTTCGGGAAGTTGTCGATGGCGGACGTTCGCCGGCAATTCACCAGGCGTTTCCAGACCCCCGGACACCAGAACGATATCGTGGCCGGCAAGGGCCCGGCAAATTTCGATGATGCGGAAAAAATGACCGATACCCAATACATGCTGACAATAAACCAGCATTTTCACTGGCGCCCCTCCCGGCGGGACTGTTTCGATGGAACCTGCCCCTCGATAAACTGCGCTGTCTTCAGGGCCCCCTGGAGATCAAGCGGGCGGCTCGGCGGCGACCAGGATCTCAACGTCTCTTCGATTCTGGTGGTCAATCGTTCCACCGTCAGATCGACGTTTGCCAATACGGACAGCCAGCCTGCTTCCGCCAGCCGGGCGGCCCGCAAAGGCTGCTCGCGGTCCCCTTCGAAGGGCCACACCAGGGCCGGCAGGCCGGCGGTCAGCAAGTTCATGCAGGTATTGTAGCCGGCCATGCTGACGGAAATGTCGGCGGCCGCCAGCCAGGTCTTAAAATCGGGGGTGAACTGGCGGATGACCGTCTCCGGGCCGGCAACCCGTTGCAGGGCGGTCCTTTGGCGCGCGGACAGGTAGGGCCCGGTGAAGATGGCCAAATGAAAACCCCTCTGGGCCATCAGCGCTTTTTGGGCGGCCAGCAGGGCGGCCAGCAGGGGATAGCCCGATTGTCCCCCCCCGGCACTGGCCACGATCAGTTTTCGGTCTGGCGCCAAGCCGATTTTTTGCCGGAAAGCCTGGCGGTCAATCCCTTCGGCGCCGGGTGGGGCCACATAGCCGGTGTAGACGACCGGGATGTCGATGGTCGTCAGGGTAGCGAAGGTCGCATCCAGGGCGATGAGGGACGGATCGGCGTGCACCAGCAAGGCGTCGAACCACCGATTGAGGGTGGCCGCAGCACGTTTTTCGAAGAACGCTTGATCGCGTTTTTCGACCAGGATATCGCGGACACTGCAGTAGACCCGACAGGGCGGAAGGCGGCCCCCGCGCAGGGCGGCCAGAATGGGGAGCAGCTCGCGTTTGAAGGCATTGCGGCCCAACGGAAAAAACTCGATTAAAAAGGCATCCGGCGGCGCGCTGCGGAAAAGCTCGCAGAGGCGCGCGATGCGCTCCGGCCAAACCGCCTCCAGGGATCGGCCGTCATCCGCATACAATTGGGCACGGGCATCCATGCGTATGGCCGGCAGACGGAAATGCTTTACATGGTCCGGCATCGGCAGGGTCACCTCCGGGCCGCCGGTGACCACAACGAGATCATGATGGGCAAGGGCGCGGCAGATCTCACGAATCCGGTACAGATGGCCGATCCCCCAAACATGCTGGCAGTAAATGAAAATTTTCAAACGGTTCTTCCTTCCAGCCATGGTCAATGGCCGGCGAGCGGCATGCGGGGCATGCGGCGGCGCGGGGCTTTCATCCCGCCGCCGGTCGACCATCGTTCGATGGGGCGGCCATCAAATCCAGCCAGTTGACCCGGTCGAGGACCAGTTGGTCCCGGGTGATTATCAGTCGGTGCAGGTGGTAAGGCGCCATGGAGACCGGTTTGTGCCCGCAGCCGTCGCGGATGGCCAGATGGTAGAGCAAGCACTTCATCCAGCCCTCGTGAGTGACCAGCAGGAGACGTTCTCCCGGATGGGCCGCGGCGATGTCTTGCAGGGCGGCGAGCCCACGTTCGAGCACCTGGAGATGGCTCTCCCCCCCAGGGGGTTGAAAGAACCAGCCCCGGGCGGCCTGCCGGCGATATTCATGGCGTGCTTCCTGCTTGAGCTGTCGGTGGCGTTTGCCCGTCCACTGTCCCCAGTCCTGCTCGCGCAGTCGCCGATCGACACTCAGGGGCAGCTTCAATGATGCGCCCAGGCGGCCGGCCGTCGCCTTAGCCCGCCCCAGATCGCTGGAAATGATCCGCGACAGCCCGACGCCGGAAAGGTGCCGACACCAGGACGCGATCAGCCCCTGTCCCGCCGGTGTCAGGGGCGAGTCCTGTTGCCCCTGGATGCGCCCCTGGCGATTCCACTCGGTGGGCGCGTGGCGCATGATAGCAAATTGGGTGGGGCGATGGTTTGCGACCGGCATGGCGATCCGTTGTCTTCACAGGGTGGAATGGCGTTTTATCAACCTCGCCAGTTCCGCCACCAGGATGCGATTGTCGAAGTGTTGACGGACGGTTTGTAAACCGTTGGCAATCATCTGGGCGCGCAATTCCCTTTGGGTCAGGGCCGTGAGCATGGCCTCGGCCATTGCCGCGGGCTGCTCCGGTTCGACCAGCAGGCCGTTGGTTGGCGAGCGGATGACTTCCGGTATGGCCGAAAAATGGGTGGCCACCACGGGGACGCCCATGGCCAGGCTCTCCAGAATGACATTCGGGATACCGTCGCGATCGCCGTTGGAAGCCCGCTGGCACCCCAGTACAAAGAGGTCGGCGTCCTGGAAACAGCGATGAACGTCCTCGTGGGGCCGGGTTCCCAGCAGGGTGGATTCGGCCTCCAGGTCAAGCGCACGGCGCCAGTCCAGAATCTCGGCTTTCTGCTCCCCGTCCCCGATCAAGGTGTGCCGGAAGGCGACCCCCCGGTCCTTGAGCAGGCGCAGGGCCCGATAAACCGTGAGCAGGCCTTTCTTGGGGGTCAGACGGGCCACCGTGAGGATGCGGAAAGGGGCCTTGGCCGCCGGATCGCGTTTGATGTGGCGAAACAAATTCAAATCGATCCCGTGATAGTTAAGATAGATCGGGGTTGTCACCTGCGGGGCGATGGTGCGTAAGTAGTTGCGGTTGTATGCCGTGCAGGTGGCGATGAATCGGGCCGCGGCGGCTTTTTCCGCCAGCTGTTGCGGATCCGAGGTATAAATGTCTTTGGCATGGGCCGTAAAGCTGAAGCTCAGGCCGCTCATGAGACTGCTGAAAAGGGTTACCGAGGTCGGGGAATGGGCAAAATGGGCATGCAGGTGCAGGCAGTCACTCCCGCGCAGGAGTTTGTGGCTCAGATAGCCGGCCTGCAGCAGGTGTTTGATGGTGGCCGACTTGCGCACGCGGCGCCAGCGGCGCCAGGCCAGTTTAAGCGCGGCCCGGTAGGGGCCCGGACGGCGATAGGCCAGGCAGATATTGTGCCAGCAAAGCGCCGGCAAGCGCTTGCTGATGATGTTTTCGGGCAGATAATCGACCCGGGCCTTGATGCGGCCCACGCTGGCGTGGGCAAAGGCCTCCCGGGGACGGCGCATGGAAAAAATGCGGATCTTATAGCCCGATTCCTCCAGCAGTCTAATTTCGTTGGAAATAAACGTTTCCGATATGCGCGGGTAACCCTTCAGGACCATGCCCAGGGTGCCTGCCTCAACAGGCAGCGACATTGCGGTAGCTCCGGATGCTGTCGATGCGGCGGCGCATGGTGTCGATGCCCGTGAACTGAAAGCGGGTCAAGGCTTCCCGATAAGGTTCCGGCTTCTCCAGCAGCCTTAGAATTTTTGACAATAGAAGGGTTTCCGTGAATTCCGGCAAAGGAATGTACTCGCTCAGCCCCTTGGCATGGAACACACGGGCCCGGATGAGCTGTTCCTTGCGGGGAACCTGACGGGGGATGATAAGGCTTAGTTTCTGCTGACTCAAGACTTCACTCAGGGTGTTGTACCCCCCCATGCTGACCACCAGATCGGCGGTGGCCATCAGTTTTTCCATTTGGCGAAAGAAGAGAAACGACTGGACGCCCAACCGGCGGGCGCGTTTAAAAAGCGTTTTGCGCTGCTCCCGGGGCATAAACGGGCCGGTGACCAGAACGCTCCGAAAAGGCGTGGCGCGCCGGTTTTTTTCCAGCATGCTCAGATAGGTGTCAATGACCGGAAAGCCATCGCCGCCGCCGCCCGTCGTCACCACCACGAGTTTTTCGTCGACATCGATGCCCAACTCTTCCCGGATGCGCCCGGCCGCCTTACGGCTGGGTTTGGTGCGGGGGATGTAACCGGTGAAAAGCATTTTTTCCTTGACCGAATCCGGCATGGCGTATTCGTGGATCGGGTCGTAGAAATCCTGGATGCCGTAGACCCATATCTCGCTGTAGAGGTCATCGAGATTGCGGTAGACGTTTTTTTTCTTCCAATGGCGGCGCACAGAGGCCGCATCGTCCATGATGTCACGCAATCCTAAAATCGTGCGCGATTGGGGTAGACAGCGCCGCATCCAGCGCAGGGTGGGCAGAACTTCCTTTTTTAACCCGAGGGGTTCCTTGTCCACGATGAACAGGTGGGGCTGGAAGGCTTTGGCCGTGGCGGTGATGATGTTCTTGCGGATATCCAGGGCGTGGCGGGGGTTGATCTTGATCGACAGCGGCCGGTATTCTTCATTGGTTTTCTTGATCATGCCGGGGATGCGCACGAAATCGATGCGTTCCGGAAATTTGAAGCGCCCCGCAATGGGGGAGCCCGTGAGAATGAGGATATTGATGTTTTCGCGGCACAGCTGCGAAGCAATCGCCATGGTTCTCCGGATGTGTCCCAACCCGTAGGTGTCGTGGGAATACATCAAAATGTTAAACGTACCGTTTTGCGCCATTCGAAAAACCGTGCGGAGCGTTGATTGAGCGTGCCAGCTGCAAACGAATTCGGAGATTGCAGCCTGTCTTGTCAGGTGCCTCTCCGATATAGCATTGATATCTGATTAAAGGGGGTATTTCAAGCACCAGATCGCGAATGCGGTAAATATTTCCCGGGTCCCCCGGAGTCGGTCTTCGGTTGGCCCGCGTGCCAGCAAACCTTCCGTCTTCGGGATGGTCGGCGGCTTATTCCGTCGCCCGGGGAGTATCGACGACGGGCCGCCGGGCGCCTGCCGCGCAAAACGCCTTGACGGCCCGGACGGGTTGTTTCATTATACCGGACGCTGGACGGGAGGTTCCGCGTTCCGCGATCGGGCTATCGACAACGCAGGGATGGAGATCATGGATTACGAGCCGGTTATCGGGCTGGAGGTGCACGCCCAACTGAAAACCCAAACCAAAATCTTTTGTGGCTGTTCCACGGCCTTCGGGGCGCCCCCCAATACCCATGTCTGTCCGGTTTGTTTGGGGCTGCCGGGGGTGCTGCCGGTCTTGAACCGCGAAGTGCTGACCTTCAGCCTGCGCATGGCGCTGGCCACCGGTTGCCGGATTAATACGGAAAGTCGTTTCGCGCGCAAGAATTACTTCTATCCCGACCTTCCCAAAGGCTACCAGATTTCCCAGTACGAGCGCCCTCTGGCCGAACACGGGGCCATTAAGATTGCCACCGATGATGGCACCCCGCGGCGCATCGGCATCACCCGGATCCATATGGAAGAAGACGCCGGCAAGCTGGTGCACGATCCGGACCGCCCCGTGAGCCGCGTGGACCTCAACCGCACCGGAGTGCCCCTGATCGAAATCGTCAGTGAACCGGAGCTGCGCTCGCCCGGGGAAGCCGGAGCCTATTTGCGCAAATTGCGCAGTATCGTCCGTTACCTGGACATTTGCGACGGCAATCTCGAAGAGGGCAGTTTTCGCTGTGACGCCAATATCTCCCTGCGTCGCGCGGGAACGACGCCGCTGGGCACACGGGCCGAGCTCAAGAACCTGAACTCCTTTCGGCATGTTGAAAAAGCGATCGCCTACGAGATCAACCGGCAAAAAGAGGTGCTGCGGGACGGCGCCGCCGTGGTTCAGGAAACCCGCCTGTGGAATCCCGCCCGGGGGCGCACCACCGCCATGCGGGGCAAGGAGGAAGCCCATGACTACCGCTATTTCCCGGATCCGGATCTGCTTCCCGTGGTGGTGGACGATGCCTGGCTGGCGGCCATTCGCCGCGAAATGCCGGAATTGCCGGATGCCCGCCAGAAGCGTTATATCGACCAGTATGGGCTAAGCGTTTATGATGCCTCCCGATTAGCGGCCGAACGTCGCCTG
>JASFFM010000274.1:0-6164 GCA_050124295.1 Desulfobacterales bacterium
CTGACTATCTTCCTTCCATAATGATTTAACAGCCAATCGCGAGCCTGTCTTGTTATCCAGCAACGAGCGGCCTTCGCACCTCGGCTGGTGGAGGATATTGGATTGACAGCGTCACCCGGCCCGCCCCCGCGGTTGATCCGTCCACTGGCGATGGTCATCGAAACGGTACCGATCGCACCGGGGCCTCTCCGACCGTCCTGCATGGGCTGGAAACCATGGGTCATACTTGCTCAGTGCCGCACCTTACATAACCGACAAAGGAGAATTCCGTGAAAATCGGCATCTTGAAAGAGATTGCTGCCGGCGAGAAGCGCGTGGCGCTGATACCGGCCATGATCAAATCCATGGCGGCCCATGCGACTGACATCCTGGTCGAAAAAAATGCCGGTCTATCCGCCGGCTTCGAAGATCAGACCTACATCGATGCCGGCGCTCAGATTTTAGACGCCGCCGGGCCGGTATTTGATCAGGCCGATGTTATTCTCAAGGTCCAGCCGCTGCAGATTGGAGCGGCCGGCGAGAGCGGGGATGAACTGGCCATGATGCGGGAGGGCAGCACGGTGATTGGTTTTCTTTCCCCCTTCGCCCACCTAGACGTCATCGAGGCCATGGCCGCCAAAAAGATCACGGCCTTTTCCATGGACCTCGTGCCGCGCATCACACGGGCCCAAAGTATGGATGCCCTCAGCGCCATGGCCACCGTTGCCGGCTATAAAGCGGTGTTGTTGGCCGCCAATCATCTGGGCAAGTTCTTCCCGCTGCTGATGACCGCCGCCGGCACTATTCCGCCGGCCAACGTTCTGGTATTGGGGGCCGGTGTGGCCGGGTTGCAGGCCATTGCCACTGCCAAACGGCTGGGTGCCAAGGTCGAGGCGTTCGATCCGCGGCCGGTGGTCAAGGAGCAGGTGGAGAGTCTGGGGGCCCAATTCGTACCCATGCCGCTGCCCGAAGATGCCGAAACCGCCGGTGGATATGCCAAACAGCAGTCGGATGATTTCCTGAGGCAAGAGCAGCAGGTGATCGGTGAACGCCTGCCGAAAACCGATATTGTGATCACGACCGCGCAGATTTTCGGCAAACCGGCCCCGCTTCTGCTGACCGAAGAATACGTGCGGGGTATGCGCCCCGGATCGGTCATCGTCGACATGGCGACCGAACAGGGGGGCAACTGCGCATTGACCCGGTTGGGTGAGGTGGTCGAAGCCCACGGGGTCACGATTGTCGGCACGCTGAATCTGCCCTCGCTGCTGGCCGCCCATGCCAGCCAGATGTACGCCAAAACGATCACCACCCTTTTCAACCACCTGTATCAGTCGGCAACCTTCGATTTCGAGGATGACATAACAGCGGGCACCTGCGTGCTCTGCAACGGACAGATCAAGCATCCCATCGTGCAGGACGCCATCAATGCGAAAGGAAATACCAATGACTGATGGTCTTATGATCGCCGTTTATATTTTTGTGTTGGCCATGTTCGTCGGCTTCGAGGTTATCACCAAAGTGCCCCCTCTGTTGCATACCCCGCTGATGTCCGGCTCCAATGCCATTTCGGGCATCACCCTGGTGGGCGCTTTGCTGATTACCGGGGCCGACGCGGGCTGGTTTGCCAAACTGCTGGGACTGACGGCCATTATCTGCGCCACCATCAACGTGGTCGGTGGCTTTATGGTTACCGACCGGATGCTGGAGATGTTCAAAAAAGATAAAAAGGGCACGACCTAATATCGATTCGGAAATGGGTTTTGCGGACCTTTTTAGAACCATGAAAGCGAGTAACCCCCCATGGTAAATCTGACGGCGATCAGCTATCTTCTGGCAGCGACCCTGTTTATTCTCGGCCTCAAGCGGCTCGGATCGCCCAAAACAGCCCGCAGTGGGAATCTGGCCGCCATGCTGGGCATGCTCATCGCGATCGTGATCACCCTGCTCGATCGTCAGATTCTGGGCTTCGGGCTGATCATCACCGGGCTGATCGTTGGCGCGGCCGTCGGCACGGTGGCCGCCCGAAAAGTGGAAATGACCGCCATGCCACAGATGGTGGCCCTGTTCAACGGTCTGGGTGGCATCGCTTCGTCGCTGGTGGCCTTTGCCGGGTATCTGCGGCTGGATGGCGCCGCCCTGGCGCTGCCCATCGTGGTGACCACCCTTTTGAGCCTCTTGATCGGCACGGCGACCTTTAGCGGCAGTCTGATTGCCTTTGCCAAGTTGCAGGGACTTCAGGTCGTAAACCGTCTGCGGCTGCCGCAGCCCAAAGTATTCAATGTCTTGCTGCTGCTGGCCGCCCTGGCCTGCGCCGGATATGTGCTGGTCTATCCCGGATCGGTGGCCGCGATGCTGGCTGTCCTGCTGCTGTCTGCGCTGTACGGCCTGGTGATGGTCATCCCCGTGGGTGGGGCCGATATGCCCGTCATCATCGCACTGCTCAATTCCTATTCGGGATTGGCGGCGTCGGCCACCGGATTTGTGCTATCCAATCCGGTCCTGATTATCAGTGGCGCCCTGGTGGGCGCCTCGGGGCTTATCCTGACCCGCATCATGTGCAAGGCCATGAACCGTGATCTGCGTAATGTCCTCTTCGCCGGGGTGGGTGCAACGGCCTCCGGGGCCGGGGGCGGCGATGCGCAGCGAACGGTGACCCGCTACAGTGCCGAAGAAGCGGCCATGATTATGGAAACCGCCCAGTCGGTGATTATCGTTCCAGGCTACGGTCTGGCCGTGGCCCAGGCCCAGCATGTGTTGCACGAAATGGCGACCCTTCTGGCCGAGCGAGGGACGACGGTGCGCTACGCCATCCATCCGGTGGCCGGTCGCATGCCGGGGCATATGAACGTGTTGCTGGCCGAGGCCAATGTGCCTTATGATCTGCTCCTGGAGATGGACGAGATCAACGATGATTTCAAGAACACCGACATGGTACTGGTGGTGGGCGCCAATGATGTCACCAACAGCCACGCCTCGTGCTGTGAACCGGACAGTCCCCTGTACGGGATGCCGACCTTGAATGTGGATCAGGCCAAGAGCACCATCGTGATCAAGCGCAGCCTGAGCCCGGGATTTGCAGGGGTGGACAACGAGCTTTTTTACAATGCTTCCACCATGATGCTTTTCGGGGATGCCAAAGCGATGGTGACCGATCTGGTCAAAGAGATCAAGGCCCTTTAGCCACTGGCCCCGAAAACCGTTCGTTCGGGGGGTTGTATAACGCGAACCGCCGATTATGGAAAAGCGGGCCGTCTTGAGTCCGACGCCTATCGGGCACCGCTATTCAGACTAAACCCGCGGCGAAGGCAAGGCGATCCCGACATCCCGGCGAAGGCCGAAGTCTGGTGGCCCTGGCCTGCTATTTCTGGAAGCGTATCCTTCGGTCGCCGGAATGGCCATCTTGAGGTGTCGGGTGGCTGGACGAATGTGAACGATCACTTCGGATAGCTGGCCAGATGGGGTCCGATGGCCTTGCCCAGCCAGGCGATGCTTTGGCCGATGTGACGCATGTTGGCCAGACCCTCGGCATCGTCAAGCACCTCGCCCCTGTCCAGGCCGAAGCCCATATTCCAATAGGTCGATCCGGGGATGATCATCCGGGACATCTGGAACATATGGTTGATGGTGTCAAAGGTATGGGTGGCGCCGCCCCGCCGGACGGCCGCCACCGCAGCCCCGATTTTGCCGGTAAAGGCGCCATCGTTGGCATAGGCCACATATCCGGCCCGCTCGATCAGGGCCTTCAAGCTCGCGGAAACGGCCGCAAAATAGACCGGCGAGCCCAGGATCATGGCGTCGGCCTCAAGCAGTTTGGCGAAGACGGCATTGAATTTGTCTTCCTTTACGGCGCACGCATTGTCTTTGTTCTCGAAGCATTTCTGGCAGGCGATGCAGCCGCGGATAGCGGTTCCGCCAATCTTGACGAGTTCGGTCTCCCATCCGGCGGCATCCAGTTCGTGGAGCACCGCCTTGAGAAGTAATTCCGTATTACCACCTTTTCTTGGACTTCCGTTCACGGCGACAGCGTACATGATCAGCCTCCTGCATTTTCATTGTGAGACGTTAAGGGCCCTAAAATCGCCTGGCAATGGTATCGGGTTTCGGTGGGCTGGCTGCGGAACACACGCATGGCGTTTCACGCCGGCGCAGCTCGATACGGCGGACTTTGCCTGTCGTGGTCATGGGCAGGGCGTCGATAAATTCGATCTCCCGGGGGTATTCGAAGGCCGCCAGGCGTTCCTTGACGGCGGCCTGGATCTCGCCCTTCAAAGTGTCGCCGGGCGCATGGCCCGGGGCCAGGACGATAAAAGCCTTGACGATGGCCCCCCGCAGGGCGTCCGGTTTGCCGATCACCGCGGCCTGCAGCACAGCCGGATGTTTGAGGAGGCAATTTTCGATCTCACCCGGACCGATCCGGTAGCCCGCACTCGAGATTACATCGTCCGTGCGCCCGACAAACCACAGGTAGCCGTCCCCATCCCGATAACCCATGTCACCCGTGCAAAACCAGTCTTTCTTGATCTTGTTGCGCGTGGCCGCGGGTTTCTGCCAGTACCCGAGAAACATGACCGGGTCGTCGACCTTGGCGGCCAACTCGCCGGTTTCCCCCGCCGGCAGGAGGTTGCCTTCGGCATCGATGATGTCCACCACATGACCGGGATAGGGTTTGCCCATGGAGCCGGGGCGCACCGGCATGATGGCCGCGCAGTTGCCGACCAGATAGTTAAACTCGGTCTGCCCCCACATTTCGTTGATCGTCAGCCCCAGGGCCTCGCGTCCCCAGTGGATCAATTCCTCCCCCACCGATTCTCCCGCCGACATGACCGATCGCAACCGGAGGGTGTATTTTGTGCGCAGGTCAGGGATCTGGCGCATCATTTTGAGGGCCGTGGGCGGGATAAAGGCGTTACGCACCGCGTATTGGCCCATCAAATGGCCGGCCCTCTGGGGGTCGAACTTGCCCCCTTCATAGGCCAGAATGGGTTTGCCATAATACCAGGCCGGCAGCAAGGCATCCCATAGGCCGCCGGTCCAGGCCCAGTCGGCCGGTGTCCAGAACAGGTCGCCTGGCTGGGGGAAAAAGTCATGGGACAGCTCGAATCCGGTCAGGTTGCCCAGGATGGCCCGATGGGCCACCAGGGCCCCCTTGGGTGGACCCGTGGTGCCCGAGGTATAAATGAGCAGGGCGGGGTCATTGGCGTGGGTGTGCAACCGCTCGACCTGATCGGAGGCCTTTTCGATCAGGCGCCAGAACTCGGTGACGGCGGCGCCGCAGCCGACCCCGATGATATGTTGAAGGTCGGGCAGATCCGGTTGCAGCCCCTCGATGACCGCCAACTGCGCGGCATCGGTGATGACCGCGGCGGCGCCACTGTCCTGCAATCGAAAGGACAAGGCGTCGGGGCCGAACAGGATGGAAAGCGGCAGGGCGACGGCGCCGATCTTGTAGCAGGCCAGATGGGCCACGGCGGTTTCCACACGCTGGGAGAGGATCAGGGCCACACGATCCTGCGGTGCAATTCCCAGGCCCTTCAAGGCATTGGCCAGGCGGTTGGAAAGGGATTTGATCTGACCAAAGGTGTAAACGGCCTTTCCGCCAGCGCCGTATGGCGGTCGCAGACCTGCTCGGCGATGTTTAACGCGTCCGGCACCTGCCATTGGAATGTGCGACACAAATGGTCGAAGTCGGTGGCGGTGTCATCGATGAGACGCATGGGTGGTCCCCCTCTATGGAGAATGAAGCGCATTGGCGCAACGCGCCGGTCTGCTATTCATACCCCAATGTAGGTTTGCCTTCAAGCTGGCGTGCACCGACCCCCAGCGCGCGGCGACTCATGGCCGTGGCGGGTCTCCCATCCCATTGAGCGGTCCTTGTGGCGGTGGTATTGCTAATCCACCCGGGTATGGTCTGAGCCTGTTCTACGTCCCCGGCCGCATTCGGTTCCCCCACCGGGTCGCCTCCCGACAGGGTGGCATCATTTACGGGCTGGCCGTCCTTATGGGGATTCGGTACTCCCGGAATCCGCTTCCGCTCATTTTCGATTTGATTTTCCTGTCGCCTTGGGATGGCAGTGGTATGATCCCGCTTGTTTTGAGCCGGGAAAAGGCGGATATCGATATGGATTTCATTTTGGGTTTGGCCTATCTGAAATTTGCCAATTGGCTTTATCCGGGATCCGGTG
>JASFFM010000275.1:0-6106 GCA_050124295.1 Desulfobacterales bacterium
TTTTTCCAAAACCATTGGTGGCGGGCTGAAGGTACAGACGCCGCTGGTCATCATAATGAACCGCGATCAATTTTTTGTCGAAGAGGAACCCCTCGATCCGCGTCTCAACGTCACCCGTATGGTGTCCCATTTCAAAAAAGCCGGTATCCAGTCAGTCTCCTTCGAGAGAGGTCTGCGATCTTCGGACATCTCCGAGTTCGTTCGCATCTTTATCGACTTGACCACCTATTCCAGCGCCGAGGCCATGAAAGCGGAGCTCAAGCGCAAAAAGGTGGATAACATTAAAATCAACCATGTCTTCTTCCAAAAGGTTACCGAAGACGACGCGGTGGTCTCCCGGGACGATTTAAAAAAGACCGGCGGTAAAAGCGATTTTCCGGCTGGCGGGGAGGGGGGCAGCAGTATTCTGGATGTGATGGCCGGCGGTCTGGTGGCGGAAGAACTGGAGCAGGCCATGTCGCTGCGCATGGTCATCGACAATCCGGGGGCAGCCTCCCGGGCCCTGATCGATTCCGATCTTGCCTCGGCCCGGGTTGATGGTGAGGCGAAGGGCCCGTCCGGCCCTGTGATTGTCAAACAATTGAATCGATTGCGCGGCGAAGTGGATAAAGTGGCGCCCGAAATGGAAGGCGCCGGTCTGGCGGAACTGGCCGAGGCGGTTTTCGACATGAAGCGAAAACTGCTCAGCGGAATGGAATCCCAGAAGACGGTCGGGATCGTTTATGAGGACGAGGCCCTGATTCGTGAAGAAGCCGATCAATTGACCGACCGGGTTTTCGTTCAACTGGTGCGTCAGGAATACCGCGGGGGCGAAACCTCGATCAAACGCCTGGCCCAGATTCTGAGACGCCTGGTGCCCGATCCGGCCGAACTCCAGCGGCTGATGCCGACCCTGAAACAGGCTTTGCTGGAAGAAAGTATGCCGCCGACCGATTTCGCGGAATTGGTCGAGGAGCTTGGGCGGGAACTCCAGAGCCAGGGCCTGGCCCATGTGCTGAAAGAAAGTGCCGCGGCCATCGGTGTCGAAGGCGAAGACCTGATCAAGGAAGTGATGACCAGCCCGCAGATTGCCGCCGAACTGATTTTTCTCTCGGCCGAGATCCGCAAGGGAACGGGTGATGAAAAATTGCTTTCCGATCTGCTGGTGGACTATGTCGAGCGTGTCGGGGGGCAGTTGTCGCTGGAGGAGGCCACCCAAGAAGCGGACGACGGCAAAACGCATCTGGACCGGATCTACCGCCGTGTTCAAAACCAGATCCTGGATCGCTTAAATACCAAAGAGGTCAAGCCCGACATTTTACAGGAGGTGGAAGAGCGCCTGAAAAAACGCATGAATAGCATGCTGGAGCGGCTGCAGGTGGATTGGGACAAACGCCAGGCCTTGCCGGTGGACGCCAAGGAACTTCGTGAATTCAGTATTCTGGGCGCCCTGGAGGCCGGGACGGATGAAGGCGAAGAGCTCAAATCGATTCTCGATCATGTGCGCAAATCCTTGCAGGAACGGGGCGTTGACGAAAGTAATTTTCGGGAAGTCTATCAGGAAATCGTCAAAGGGCGTGTGGCCTGGAAAAAACAGAAAGAAAAAAAAGAGCTGCCCAGTGGGGCGCTCAACCGATCCAGCATTCTCTTCTTTGTGGAAAAGGAAATTCAACGCTCGGTTCGCTACGGCACGCCATTCAGCATTGTGCTGCTGGCCATCGTACGGGCCATCCCCCGGGCCAAGGCGGCACCCGGAGCCATCAACCAGCAGGATGTCTATCAGGCACTTCTTGAACGGCTGGCGCGTATCGTCCGGGATCCGGACATGGTGGGGACCCTCGATAAAAGCCGTATGCTCTGGCTGTTGCCCATGACCATACCCGAAGATGTTCAAACGGCCCGCCAGCGCATCATCGGTGAGCTGCACCGGCATGTATACAATATCAAAGGGGTTCCCATGAAGGTAAGACTGGCCTCGGCGGTCAAGGATTTTTCGCATGAAGAGCTGCCGCCCTTGAAAACGTTTCTCAAACGGGCGGAAACATCGCTGCACGAAATGGTGGTGCGTCTGCGCAACATCAAGGATCTGATGTGACCTGCGGCGCAAACCTTGCGCTTGCCTATACAGCCGGCCGAGACGTCACGGACGCGCGAACACCGTTGCGCAACCGCCGAACCGTCCGCCGGATCCGTTCACGATGGATCGCGTATCGTTCTGATGGCATAACCAATCAGCATGCCCAGGCCACCCCCTGTCATTGGCGACCGGTGTGGCCATAAGCGGGTTCACCGCCCTTCAACGACCGTGACGTCGTTGGCCGCCAAAGCGGCCTTCTAGCCTGATTTTAGGGGTCAGGGTGTGCCACGGCGTTTTCGTGACAGGGCGGCGCGGCCCCTGCCCCAGGCCCCGCCCATGGAAGCATTGCCCAGGCGTTAATGATTCATTCGGTTTTGCTTTGAGGGTAATCTGACCTGAAGTTTGGAAACCATGGCTAATTTCATTCACGATGGGAGGCTTCACAGATGGCTGATCTTTCCGATATCCACTATGATCTGCACATCGAACCGCATCTGGATACATTTACCTTCGACGGTCGGCTCCGGCTGACAGTGGTCACCGCCGGGCCGCTGGACATGCTGACCCTGAATGCGCTCGATCTGGAGATTACACGCTGCGCGGTTGCCAAAGACGATGGCCCGGTGGTGACCGAGACGACCTTCGATCCGGCCAACGAGATCCTCAATGTTCGGCTGGCCTCAGCCGTGGTGGGCGCGCTCACCCTGGATATCGAATACCATGGT
This sequence comes from Desulfobacterales bacterium, assembly GCA_050124295.1. Classification (GTDB taxonomy): domain Bacteria; phylum Desulfobacterota; class Desulfobacteria; order Desulfobacterales; family UBA5852; genus JABZFP01. The sequence goes on from JASFFM010000275.1 coordinate 2,782, forward strand.
CAAATCAACGATCGCATGGCGGGTTTTTACCGCAGTGGCTATCGCTGGCAAGAAGAAGCCCAATTCATGGCGGTCACCCAATTTCAGGAGAGTGATGCGCGCCGGGCATTCCCATGCTTCGACCACCCGTGGCATAAAGCCACCTTCGATATGGCCCTGACGATCGACGACGATCTGACGGCGATTTCCAATGGTGCCCTGCAGGAGGAAGTTTCGCTGGGTCAGGCGAAGAAGCGGGTGCGCTTTCAACGCACGCCGCGCATGTCCACCTACCTGGTTTTTTTCGGCGTTGGCCGCTTCGAATCCATTCAGGATACGGTGGATGAGCGGGTGCGGCTGCTGACGCCGCCCGGCGGTACGCAATACGGCGGCCTGGGATTATTGTGCGGGCGCCAGTCCCTTCAGTTCTGCGAGTCGTATTTCGATATCCCCTATCCGCTGGAGAAGCTGGATCTTATCAGCATCCCTGATTTTGCTTTCGGCGCCATGGAGAACTGGGGGGCGGTGACCTTCCGCGAAAACCTGCTCCTGGATTATCCTGGCGTCACCTCCAAAGCCGGGCGGGAGCGTATTTTCGAGGTGGTCGCCCACGAAATTACCCACCAATGGTTCGGCAATCTGGTGACCCCTTCGGACTGGCGCTATCTGTGGTTAAATGAGAGTTTTGCCACGTATTTCGGATTCGGCATCGTGGACCACTATCGGCCGGAATGGGAAATTTGGAGCCAGTTCACCCTGTCCCAGACCGATGCGGCCTTGCAGCGGGACGGTCTGCAGGAAACCTTCCCCATTGAAATTCCCGGTGGCGAGCACCTGGTGATCAACACCAGCACCGCACCGATCATTTACAGCAAGGGCGGCAGCGTACTGCATCAGATCCGCGGTTTTATCGGTGATGACGCCTTCCAGCGCGGCCTGCGACACTATCTGCGCCGGCATGCCTACCAGTGTGCCGACAGCTTCCAGTTCTGGCAGGCCTTCGAGACGGTTTCCGACCAGCCGGTCAGCGAAATCATGCGCGCCTGGGTTGAAAAACCCGGCTATCCGGTGGTCCGTGTTGCGCGTGAGGGACGAACCATGACCCTGCACCAGGCACGATTCAGCTATCTTGCCGGTGATGATCGGGGCCGCCTTTCCGGTGCCTGGCCGATACCGCTCCTGTTGCGTTTGTTTGATTCGGGCGGTGGTGAAGAGCAGCATCAGCTCTTGATGCGCGATGAAACCATGACCATCGATACGGGTACCGCCGAGGTGGTGAAGGTCAACGACGGTCAGGCCGGTTTCTACCGGGTGGCCTATGAAAACACGGACGATATGGCCGCTCTGGGGCGGTACGTGCGCGAAAAGCGTCTCTCTCCTCCGGATCGATGGGGGCTGCAGAACGATCTTTTTGCCCGGGTCCAGGCCGGCGAAGTCGCCTTTCGGGATTATCTGGCCTTCCTGGAATGGTATGACCGCGAAGATGCCTTCCTGCCCCTGGTGAGCATCGACAGTCATCTGCGCTATGCCCATCTGGTGGGCAAGCGATCCACCGCGGAAGCCGCGGCGGCGGTCGGTCGGCGGCTGGGTGAGCGTGTCCTGGCGGCGGTCGGCTGGACACCGGCGGCGGGGGAGGCACACCTGACCGCGGCCCTGCGTGACCAGCTGCTGTGGCACGCGGTGCTGTACGGGTCGGCGCCGGCGCAGGAGGCGGCCGGGGCCCTTTTCCAGGGCCTCATGGAAGGGGCGAGCGTGCATCCCGACATTCTGAAAGCCGTTCTGCAGGCGGGCGCCCTGCTCCATAACACCCGAGCCCTGGAATGGATGACCCAGCGGCTCGACCACACGGAAAGCGAGCACGAGCGTTTGACGATCATGGCCGCCATGGGGTGTTTTCGCGACAGGGCCACCCAGGCGGCCGCGCGCGAATATGTGCTGGATCATGTTCCCGACCGCAATCGGTTCATACCGCTGGTGGCCATGGCGGCGAATCCACACGCCGGGGAGGATCTCTGGACCTGGTTCGTCAACACCCAGGAGCGCTTCAAGGATTTTCACCCGCTGCTTTTCGAGCGTGTCATTGCGGCTTTAGTGCCTGTGGCCGGACTGGTGAATCCGGCCGCGGTGCGGTCGTTTCTTGAAGGTTATGTCGAAGCGGCGCCCCAGACCCAGGACGTGGTCAAGCTTTCGCTGGAAAAGCTCGAGATCAACCGCCGTTTCCGGGAGGCTTGACGGTTGGCCGTATGCCGATCGCCGCGGCGCATAATGGAATCCACCGCCTGAGCCAGGGTTGCGCGATCGCCGGGCGGGCCGCTGGCTCAGGATTGGCGCCGGCGCAGGACGGTGACCGTCTCCCCGCCAATGCCCCAGTTGTCGGTATCCACCTCGTCGATGGTCACAACGGTCGTGGCCGGATTCTTCCCCAAAATTTCTTGCAGCAGGCGGGTCGTGCCTTCGATCAAGCGGGCTTTCTGCTCGGTGGTGGCGCCTTCGCGGGTAATGCGGATGTTTACGTAGGGCATTTGGATCTCCTTTGATCATGGGTGTTAGATCGTCCGTCATGCGCGATGCAAGACAATGGAAACAAGGATCGACACCCGCCAGGGCAGATCAAAGAGCGTTCTTTCGGCCATCGGAGCATCCCAGAGGGGCGATTGCATCAAACCCGTCGGCATTGTCTTCGCAAAACCGCTTTTGCATGGTCCCTTTCCCCCCATGGCTATCCTTTGGGGCTGTACTGCCGTTTCAGCCAGCCGCTCAGACCATCCAGGCCGGGGAACAGCACCCGTTCGCTGATGTTGGCCTGATCCAGCTTATCGCGCAGTTCCCATTTTAAACCGGCCGGAATAATGATTTTGCGCCCGATGTCCGGGTGCCGGGCGAGCCATTGGTCCAGCCGCGCGGTCGGATCGGACATGATGGAGAAAAAGGCAAATTGATTGACGATACGATCATCGATAGATGGTGGTTCGAAAAAGATGGTAAAGGGGGCCGTGGTCATTTTGGGCAGTTCGCCCAAGGATTCCATCTGTTGGGAGAGCATACGCACCGTAAATACATGGGCGCCTTCCTGCTCGAGGGCCTGCCTTAGTTTTTCCGGCAGGAGCTGATGGGCTTTGTAATAATTGACCGCCCAGATGACACCGTCCAGGTGAAACTTTTCCAGATTGGTCAGGGCAAAATGCATGGCCACAAAGGGGGAATAGGTCCAGTCCATGAGACGGGTCGGCAGCCCATGGTGCTGCGCTACGGACATCCAGTGCCAGACCGAGTCCCGCTCCACCACATCCCGGTGAGCGTACTTGCGGAAATTACGCAGAAGATGGCGCTCGAGATCGACATAACT
>JASFFM010000276.1:0-6052 GCA_050124295.1 Desulfobacterales bacterium
GGGCGTGGGTCGGCGGCCGGCAGCATGGTGGCCTACGCCATGCGCATCACCGACCTGGATCCCATTGAACACGGGTTGATTTTCGAGCGCTTTCTGAATCCTGCCCGAAGCAGCATGCCGGATATCGATGTCGATTTCTGTATCAACGGGCGCGACCGCATCTACAAGTATGTGGTGGAGCAATATGGCGGCGGTGATTATGTCGCCCAGATCATCACCTACGGCAAGCTTAAGACGCGGGCGGTGATTCGGGATGTGGGGCGGGCGCTCGACATTCCCTTGCGGGAGGTGGATGCCATCGCCAAAATGGTGCCCGATGTCCTCAACATCAGTCTCGAAGAGGCCATTGCCAAGGAGCCGAAATTTAATGAACTGGCGGCATCACGACCGGAAATTGCCGATCTGCTTCAGATCTGCCGCGTTCTCGAGGGGCTGCCCCGGCATGCTTCCACGCATGCGGCCGGGGTTGTGATCGGCGACAAACCGCTGGTTGAATACCTGCCCCTCTACCGGGGAAAAAAGGGAGAGGTGGTGACCCAGTTCGACATGAAGCATGTCGAGAAGGCGGGTCTCGTCAAATTTGATTTTCTGGGATTGCGAAATCTCACCGTCATCGAGAAAACCCTGTCGCTGCTGGCGAAACAGGGTAAACCCGTCCCGGACATGGTAAATCTGGACCTTGATGACCGGGAAACCTTCAGTCTGTTGTCCAGCGGCGACACCACCGGCGTGTTCCAACTGGAAAGTGCGGGCATGAAAGATCTGCTTGTACGATTGAAACCAGCCTCATTTGCCGACATCACCGCGCTGGTGGCGCTCTACCGCCCCGGTCCGCTGGACAGCGGCATGGTGCACGATTTTGTGGAGTGCAAGCATGGCCGCAAGCCGGTGGTCTATCTCGTCCCGGAACTGGAGCCGATCCTCAAGGAAACCTACGGCGTGATCCTCTATCAGGAGCAGGTCATGAAAATCGCCGCCGAACTGGCGAATTACTCCATGGCCGAGGCCGATGACCTGCGAAAAGCCATGGGGAAGAAAATCGCCGCGAAGATGGCCAAGCACCGGGATACATTCATGGCCGGGGCCCGGGAGAAAAGGATTCCCGACGATAAAGCGCAAAGAATATTCGATCTCATGGAAAAATTCGGCGGCTACGGCTTCAACAAATCACACAGTGCCGCCTACGCCCTGATTGCTTACCAGACGGCTTATCTAAAAACCCATTACCCGGTTGAATTCCTTGCGGCGCTGCTTACCAGCGAGATGCAATCCACCGATGGGGTCGTCAAGTTCTTGGCCGAATGCCGCAGCCACGCTATCGAAATACTGCCGCCCGACATCAATCGCAGCGGTACAACATTTGAGGTCCACGACGGGAAGATCCGCTATGGGTTGGTGGCCGTGAAAAACGTCGGCGAGGCGGCCATTGAAGCAATTGTGGCCGAGCGGCAAGAGGGCGGCCCGTTTTCATCCCTGTTAGAATTCTGTGCCCGTGTCGATCTGCGCAAGGTGAACAAGCGTGTGGTGGAAAGTTTGATCAAATGCGGTGCATTCGACAGTCTGGGGCACAAACGCTCCCAGATGACGGCCGCGCTGGAGGAAGCCCTCGAATATGGTCAGCGCATTCAACGCGAAAAGGCCGACCCCCAAATGGGACTTTTCGGTACCAGCGATACCCCGGCGCCGGCCATCAACGCCCCCTGTCTTCCGGATATCACGGAATGGGAGCCGCGGCAGGCCCTGGCATCGGAAAAGGAGGCGCTGGGTTTCTATCTCAGTGGGCACCCGTTGCACCGGTATGAGGATCTGATGGCCAAATATACCAACGCCAACGCGATCTCCCTCAGTGAAGTCGTTGATAAAGCCGCGGTGCGGGTTGGCGGCTTGATCCACAGTGTGCGCAGTCTCCGAACCAAGAAGGGCGACCTGATGGCCTTCGTTCAGATCGAGGATCTTCAGGGTACGGTGGAGGTGATCGTTTTTCCCGATATGTATGCCGAATGTGAGACACTTCTGGAGGAAGACACCCCTGTATTGGTTCAGGGGCAGGCCCAAAAGGAAGAAAATGCCGTGCGTATCGTGGCCGAAAAAATGATTGCCATGGAGCGTGCTGAAGAGGTCTGGACCGCCAGCGTGCACATTACCGTGGATACGGCGCACGCCAGCCGTGAGAAGCTTGCCGAACTGCAGGCCCTGATGGTTCGTCACCCCGGAACATGCCGGACCTTTCTGCACCTGGTGGACGGAAACCGCACCGAAACCATCATTGCCGCCGATGAAACCCTGCGGTTGAAAGCCGGTGCCATGCTCACGCGGGAAGTCAACAGCCTTCTGGGATATGCCGCTATGGAAACCCGTTGTGCGCCGGCCGCGCTGGCCTCCAATGGCAACGGCCGCCCGCGCTGGACTGAAAAAAGATACTGACACGGCAGCCTAAAGTTTTCGAGGAGGCGGGGCGTCTATCGCCTCGCGGTGACTTCTCGATGGGGGTATCGGAAGCACACCATGCTGCCGCGGCCATGATCTGCGCCCCCCTCGATCAATGCGCGGCGGCATCTGACGCTGTCTGACCCTTTTCGCGGCGCTTCAATTCTTCGATCAACTCACGCATGGTGCCTGCTTCTTGAATTTCATACCGGATAGAGCGGCGCGCCTCACCATCGTGGTGGGCCCTTGCCCCGTCTTCGGTGGTCAATCCGGGGCGACCGCGCGGACCACCATGCCGGTGGGTCGATGGAAAGCCGTTTCGAGACTTCTTTCAGCGGATGGGTGGAATGCCTCCAGCGGCGAAACCAAGCGGGCCTGGCGGGCGATGAAATTCGCGTAGCATTTTTCCAGGCTGAACATGCCCTCTTGGCTGCCGGTCTGCAAAACGGTTTCGATCTGGCTCGGACGGTTTTCAGGCCGCATGCTTTCGACGGCCGCCGTGCCGCGCAGGCCAGACAGCAGCGGTACCCGAAAGCCGTGGGCCGGCAGGTGGATCAACTCTTGAATCAGGAGCGGGGATAAGCTTACGGCCAGCTGGCTGCGCACCAGGTCTTGCATGTCGGCGGGGAGTGAATTGCAGAGGCGATAAAACGCGTCCTCGCTATGGGTGGCATGAATCGAGGCAATCACGAGCCAGCCGGCTTCCACCGCATCCACGGTGAGGCGGGTGGTTTCCGGCTCCCGCAATTATCCCACGACGATCATATCCGGCGCTTCGCCCAGCACGTCTTGCAGGCCCGGGGCATAACTCGCAAAATGGGTTCCCAATTTGTGCTGTTCGACAAAGCATTTTGGTGACCGGTAGCGGTATTCCACCAGCACTTCCTGGGTAACGATAGGGAGGTTCTGGGTGCGGTTGATCTCTTCCACCATGGCGGCGATCGTCGTGGACTTGCCCGTGCCGGCAGCACCGCCGACCAGCAACAACCCGGTTTCCAAGCGGCAGAATTCCGCGATCGAAGGATGCAGATTGAGTTTGCCCAGCTCGGGGGGCTGACCGGGCCGAAGGCGGATCGCCAGGCTGAGCCCCCTCAGGGTATGGGAGATATTTCCGCGGATTCTCACCGGGCCGATGCTGCGGGCAATATCGACGGACATCCGCTGGTGCTGGGTCTCCTTCTCCCTGGGATCCAGCAGTCGCTTTTCCAGCAGGTCCCATTGGCGATGCCCCCACGGTGCTGCCTTTATCAAACTGAAGACTTCCGTTGCGGCGGTAAACGAGGGGATGCTTGCCGGTCATGTGGATGTCGGCATAGCCCTCCCGCAGCCCCTGTTGAATTCTTCCATCATTCGATTCTGTTCTCCGATCGGTGCTCTTGACCGACCGCCCACCCACCCGCGCGATGGCCTTATCGCAAGACAGGGTCACGCCCCTTCAGGCGAACGGCAAAATCGTCAAAAAAAACAGTCCCGGGATCCGAGGGAAAAAGTCCCATGGCATGCAAGCCCAGTTCTTCGGGCCAGCTATCGACATCGGAGCTGTAACCTTCGGTGGTAAAGGCGTCGGTCAAGATAACGGCATCATTTTCCCATTCCGTGCTGCGGCCGGTCTGTTCAACGCGAAAGCCCAGGGTCGCCGAGGGGGAACTGCTGACAAAGGTCCACGCCACCTGCACGGCACTTCCGCCCACCAGGTTGAAGTTGTCATTGGTGACCCGAAAATTGTTGCGGTCGAACACCGGCCAGTTGATAAAGGCGCTCAACGGTGCCAGACGTTGATTCGGGCCCCTTCGGTTATCGAGCAAGAAATCGGGTGCGGCGCCGCTGATGCTGCCGCCGCCGTTGCACAGAAAGGGTGTCGAAAGATAAACCTTGATGGCGTTGACCCGCTCCCCGGCCGCAAAGGCCCCTCCGGCCTCGTCAGCCCGCACCGACCGTTCATCCAGCCGGACGAGCAGGGTCAACCAGGGCTCAAAATAGCGCGATATCCCCTGCAGCAGACAGTAGTTTAGCGGCAGTTCGGCGTAAGCCAGGACTTCACGTTCCTCCGGCCAGAGGGTCAGGGTCGGTCCCGCAGGAGGGATCGTGTATTCCCACAGGGGCGTGATCAATCCATCTCCGTTGCGGTCCTGCTGGGCCCAGAGAATGATAGCGGGGGTTGCCGCGTCGTCCTGGGGGATCAGTCTGTCCGGCAGGGTGTTTCCCCGCCGCCCTCTGACGATGGACAGTCCCAGGAGGTTGCCGCCGTTGGCGGGGCCGTTGTCCAGACGCAGGGAAAGGCCGCTGAGGTAATCGTCGCTATTGGGTATGACCGCGGTTTTGACCTGCAGGTCGTAGCTCAGGCTGTTCAAGTCGTGGGGTACGCCGTCATAGACGGTGCTGTTCCAGTAGTCGAAAAAGGGAATCGCCGATCCGTCATTGACGGTTCGCCAGTCAAACACACCGAATACCCTGGGTTGCGACAGTTCGCTGGGCAGGGTTACCGTGTCGTCGGTAACGCCCGCGCCGATCAGGATGGCGAGCGCATCTTCCAGGGCCCCCACAACCGCCGACCAATAGCGTGCATAAAAATCATTGCGGAAAAATTCCAGGCTCAAGGGAGCGGAACTGGCACGCCGGCTTATATAGTCGTCCCGGATGGCCGTGGTATCATCAATGGCCGTTTGAAGCGATACGGGGCCGCCGGCCCCCGGCAGGTCAAAGGATTCCCCTTCGGTGCGCAGGGCCGCGTTGTCGTCGACCACTTCCGTATCGAGACTGCCCGCTGTGCGCTCGTCGGCCAGCCAGTTGTCGGTATCATCCATGGTGTCCACCCATTCCGGGGACCCCCCGGAACTGCGGGCCGACAACTTGACACGGATGTCGCCGAAAGGACCGCTGACCACTCCCGTGGAAGTCAAACGCTCGGGAACACCCTCCACATCGAGGACAAAGCGATCGCCGCTGGCCAGGCGATAGGTTTGGGGCAGGGTCGGCTTGACGGGTTGCGCATCGTAATAGGTCAAACCGGAATAGGCCAGATAGTAAGCCTTCTGGTGACTGGTGGCGGTGAGAAATCCATAGCCGGAAGATGATGTCATATAGATCATGGCGGCGCCCAGGGTGGCCATGACGGTCAGGGTCAGGATCAGGGAGATCAGCAACGCACCGCGGTCGTCCCCAAGAAGATGCGCGCGGGGATGGCGCCGCCCGCTCTCAGCGGGTGGGGCCGCGGTGGAGGGCCGATATGGGATCGTATTAGTCATGCTTGCCTAAAAAAACCGTTGTCTGCAAAGGATCAAAGTCGGTGTCCTGCAAGTGCAGCACCAGGCGCACGGCGGCCTGGCGTGCCGGGCTGGAGAACGCCGCCCGCCATGCGGAAGTGCCGGATGCCGCCGCAACCAGGTTGCCGGAGGTGTCATAGTAGATATAAGCCAGGTCGAACAGAATGACGTTGTCGGCCAGCGGTTCGGTCACGTTGCCCCCCGGGCAGTCGAGACAGGTCATCAGCAAGGGAGCGCCGATGGTCCCATTCCAGGATATGGAAAACGAACGGATGGTGTCGATCGCTTCGTCGGCGTGATAGCTGTCAAAGGTGATGGATTGACGGCTGCCGCTGGATACATCGGTGATGTGATGGAACTCT
>JASFFM010000277.1:0-6029 GCA_050124295.1 Desulfobacterales bacterium
CCAGCTGCGATTCCACCAGGGCCATGCCCACGGCTTCGCCGGTCGTAAAGCTCTTGCGCATGGTGGCCACGTAGCCGCGGATCTTGTGGTCCACGATCAGGGCCCCGTCACGGGCGGCCCGGGTATCGTCTTCCATGCGGATACCCACCAGCTTGAGCCGGCCGGGATCCTTCTCAGCCTGGTGCAGGGCCACGGCGCCCACCGTCCGGGCGTCTGTTTTCTTGCGGTCCCAGAGAAAGCCCAGGCCCAGGTCCAGCAGATTGGTGCGCTGTTCGGATTCCTGGCCCAGGATGATGTGGCCTTTTTCCATGCGCAGGACGTTCTGGGCCTCTACCCCAAAATTGCGGATGCCGAATTCGGCGCCGGCTTCCTTGAGCATGTCCCACACCGCTTGCATATAAGAAGAGGGCAGGTGCAGTTCGTAGGAGAGTTCGCCCACGAAGCCCAGGCGCATGGCGCGCACGAAGATCCGGTCTTGAATCATGAATTCCCGGTATCCGGCGAAGGGGAAGGCCGCGTTGGAGAGGTCGATGTCCACGACCTTGGCCAGCACTTGGCGGGCCTTGGGCCCCGAGAGGTTGATCACCCCCATGGCATCGGTGAGGTTGACCAGATGAAAGTCCCAGCCGTCGAAACGGGTATGGTAGCGAATCCATTCCACGGTCTGGCCGGCCCGTCCGCTGGAGGTGGTGAAGTAATAGTCATTGTCCGCCCGCTTGACCACGACGCCGTCATCCATGACGCAGCCGTCGTCGTTGCACATGGCCGAGTATTTGATGCGATCTGGGCCGACCCTGCGCATGTCCGACACATAGACCCGCTGCAGGGCCTTCAAGGCATCGGGTCCATGGAGGCGGAACTTGCCCAGGGTGGAGCCGTCCAACAGGCCCACGTTGTTGCGCACATTGAGGATTTCTTCCCGGCAGTCGAAGTCCGCGGAGAAGTAGCGGGCGCGCTGCCATACGCCGATGTTGCGGAAGATGCCACCTTCGGCTTTCTGGGTGTGGTGCAGCGGCGTGCGTTTGAACATGTGGTGGTTATAGCCGGCATAGGTGGCCAGGAAAGTGGGCACCAGCGGCGGGCGGACCGTGGTGGGTTGGGGCGTTGCCGTAGAGGCGGTGTGTTTGGCGACCAACAGGGGCAGGTTGTGGCCGGGGATGCCGCCCTGCCCGGGCCCCAGACCCACGCTGGCAAAACGTTTGATCAACTCGGGAACATCGAAGCCCATGGCGATGGCCTGTTTCACCGATTTGACGGTGGCGTCCTCGTCAAAGCAGATGAAGCTCTTGCGTCCCTTGACCGGGGCGGTGACCAGCTTGCAGCCCCGCTCCGGCCCGGGCAGGGCCGCCGCCGCCGATTGCGCTTCGGCCATGGCAGCCGCCATGTCCGCGCCGGCGGCCATGGCGGCTGCGAGGCCCGCCTGGCGGCCGGAGGCCTCAATGGCGTCGGGATCGTTGATGCCGGTAATCCGCCCGGCCGGGAACATTTTTGCGGGCAGTTCGACGGGCAGAAAGTAGCCTGTTCGGCTGTCGTAGGCCATTTTGGCCTGGGCCAGGATAAGGGGGCCGGTCGACGGGGTGAGGCCGGCCGAGGCCACCAGCAGGTCGCAGGCAAACTCGCGCTGGACCGTGCCTTCCACGGTGGCCAGGGTGACTTTTTGAACCTCTCGCCCGCCGTGGGCCTTGGTCGCCACCCAGCCTTTGAGGACCCGGATCTGGCGTGCGGCCAGGGCTTGCAGGATTTCGGGGTTTTGGCCGTCTTCGCGGATATCGGCCAGGCAGTTGATTTTGAGCCCCAGGTCAAAGAGATCGACGGCGGCCTCCAGGCCCAGATCGTGACCCACCGAGAAAACCGCCCCGCTGCCCGGCAGCAGACCGTAGGTGCGGGCCAGGCGATGGGCGCAGCCCACCTGCATGACGCCGGGGCGTTCGTTGTGCTCAAAGAGCAGGGGACGCTCGATGCAGCCGGTGGCCACCACCACGCTGTCGGAACGGATCTCGAGATAACGTTCGCGGAAGGCGTCCCCGGGTTGGCCCACCTGGAAGGCGGTGATCAAGTTGTTGTTATAGGCCCCGACCATGGCGGTGTGTTTGAACACCCGGATGTTGTCGGTCTGTTCCACTTTTGCGGCCTGTTCGCGGGCCCGCCGGTACAAAGGTATGCCCGCAGCGTTGGCCCGGACGCGGTAATCGAAACATCCGCCCAGATGGGGGCGGGACTCCAGCAAAACCACGCGCTGGCCGGATTCCGCAGCGGCCAGGGCGGCGGCCATGCCGGCCGCTCCGCCGCCGATGACGGTGATTTCGGCGTTGATATAGCGTTCGTCATATTGGCCCTTCAGCGCGTGGTCCGCTGAAATAACGCCCAGACCGGCGGCCTTGCGAATCTGCTTCATGGCCAGGGGCCAGATGGCGGCGGGTTTGTGCATGGTTTTGTAGTAAAATCCGGCCGGCATCATCCAGTCCAGTTTGTCGATGAAGGCCAGCCAGTCCCGGTCGGCCGAACCGATCACATTCTGGGCCTTGACTACCATGCCGTCTTCGAGCAGGGTGTTCTCGGTGCGCACGTTGGGGACGCCGTCGACATCCATGCAGGTGTTGCTGCACTCGCCGTCCAGGCTGTATAGCCCGCGAGGACGATGGTATTTCAAACTGCGCGCAAAGACCCGCACACCGTTGGCAAAAAGGGCCGTGGCCACCGTATCGCCGGCGATCCCCTGGTAAGTTTTGCCCCGGTAGCGCAGGGATCGCTTCTCCGAGGGGTCGACGCGCAGCGTGGGCAATTGATTCAGTCGGTTCATTGACGCGCCTCCGGTGATGCCACTTCGAGGTTGGTGGTCGTGTCCCGCCAGGTGGTGAACCAGGCGCCGCACCCGTCGCGGTGAAACCACCACTCTTTCTGGACACCGACCGTACAGGTGTTCATGTGGACATAGTCGCACCAGGCGCGGGGGGTCAGCCCCTCTTGCGCCGGGCGCGGTCCCTTGTCTTCGCCCCCATAGCGAAACTCGTAGCCATTGCGTTTGCCGCAGACGGGGCAGGTGAGGGTTAGGGCCATTTTAGGGTCTCCTTCGTTCGTCACCATGCGGTAACGGGTGCTTGCGGCCAGGCCGATGTTCGCAGGCCTTTTGAGTCGATCGGAAGGCTGCCTCGGCAGCCATCCGGAACTAATTGTCCGGCGTATAACTGACCAGGGCAGCGGTCTCGCCCATCAATTGATGGTTCTCGTAGCGTCGCAGATTAAACGGTTTGAGCATCTCCGGGCAGTCGCCTGTGGCCATGTATGCGGCCATGTATTTGCCGACCGCAGTGCAGGATTTGAAGCCGAAATAGCCCCAGCCGCAATCCATATAAAACCCCTCCACGGGGTCGTTGCCGTCCATGATGGGGGCCATGTCCGGGGTCATGTCGGCCAACCCCCCCCAGATGCGCATAAATTTCACCCCCCGCAGGCAGGGCAGCCAGTCGGAAAGGGATTCGGCCTGGTGTTTTATATAATGGGCCGTGTTCTGGGTGGTGTAGTTGGGCCAGGGATCCATATGGGCCCCGGTGGCGATCTCCCCCTTGAGGGTCTGGTTGGCGTAGCAGTGGTAGGCCCCGGAGGAAACCACATGGTCGAGCAGGGGCTTCAAGGGTTGCGTGACCATGGCCTGAATAGTCAGCACGCTGATGGGCAGGCGTAGGCCCAGCATGTGGTAGATCAGGCCGGCGCTGTAGCCGCCGGCGGTCACCAGCACCCGCTTGGAGTTGATGGAACCCCGGGAGGTGTCCACCCCCGTGATGCGGCCGTTTTCGGTGCGGATGGCGGTGGCTTCGGTGTGTTGGTGGATGTGTACGCCGTGCCGGGCGCAGCCCTTGGCCAGACCCCAAACCACGGCGTCGTGGCGCACGACGCCGCCGGGGGGATGATACATGGCGCCATGGATGGGAAAGGTGATATCCTCGGAGATGTTCAGGGCCGGCACCAGTTCCTTGGCCTCCCGGGCATCGATGAGGTGGCTTTCCACGCCGTGAAACTGGGCCGTGGCAATGCTCATGCGCGCAGCCTTCATGGCCGCTTCGCTGTGCATCAGGTTCAGGTTGCCGCAGTTGTTGAACATCAGGTTGAAATCGAGCTCCTTGGTGAGCACCGGCCACAGATCGAGCGCTTCTTTGTACAGCGGTACGTTGTACTGGGTGCGCTGGTTGGCCCGCACGATGGCGGTATTGCGGCCGGCCCCGCCGAAGCCGATATATTTTTTTTCCAGAATCGCCACGTCGGTCATCCCGTGCGCTTTGGCCAGGAAATAGGCCGTGGCCAGGCCATGCAGGCCGCCGCCGATGATCACGGCATCGTAACTGGATTTGAGTGGCCGCTTTTTACCCCAGAGGGGTTTGTGTTTACCGAACATGATCACGCCTTTCGCGGACGCTTTCCTAAAGCGTCCCTGAGTGATGTTGCGCCGCTTTCATCGGGCCTTGCGCGCGGCATCGCCGATGTTACATCGTCCGTCTTAAATCCCTCTATGGACGAATCGATGATCATCTGCCGCCCTGGCCGGAAATTCTTAAACCTAGATTACAAATGAAAGAAAAAATGTCAATTATAAATAATATTGAAAGAAAAATTTTAATTTATGGGGGTTGGTTTGGGTTGTAAAAAAGCGAAACCATATAATATATAAATAAAAAGGCTATTGTGTTCTATGTGCAAGGATTCTTTCATTGTCGCGCAAAAGAATGAAAGGTTACCAAAATGGAGACTGGCATCAATCCGGTCATTCAGCATATCGTGGACCAAATGCCCCACCTGACCCCCAAAGGGCGGATTTTGGGCAATTTCGTTGTCCAGCATCCCCAGCGGGCCGTTTTCATGACCACCAAAGAGCTGGCCGAAAGCTGTGAGGTCAGCGAAGCCACCGTGGTCCGGTTCGTGGGTCAGCTGGGATACGCAACCTACGGTGCCTTTCTCCAGGCGCTGCGGGATATGGTCAATACCGGCATGACCCTCCAGGACCGTGATGAAATACCGGGACTGAGAGGGGGCGAAAGCGATCGTCTCGGTCGGGTGATGGCCGAAGAGATCGAAAATATTCACAAGCTCTACCAGACCATCGACCGGGAAACCCTGGACACCTTTGTGGAACACCTGGGAAAGGCCCCATCGGTCTATGTCGCCGGCTCGCGGCTCTCCTATACCTTTGCCTACTATCTGGGCTGGTCCCTTACCAAGGTGCGCAAGGGGATTCATATTCTCAAGGGCAGCGACAGCACCACCTTCGACCGGCTCAACAACGCCGTGGTCGACGCCCTGGTGGTCATCGTCGCCACATCCCGCTATCCCAACGAGCTCATCCGGCTGGCCAAAGTGGCTCGCCGCCTGGATCAGACCCTGCTGGTGATCGCCGACAGTCCCTTGTGCCCCCTGTTTCCTTTCGCCCACAAGTCCCTGGTTATCCCTTTCCAGTCCATTCCCTACATCGGCCATATTGCTCCCATGTCCTGCGTGATCAGTTACCTGGTAATGGAATTGGCGGCCAGGCAGCGCGACGGCGTGCGCGCCTACCAGGAAAAACTGGAGCAGGTGTACCTGGAAAACGATATCCTTTTCAATCTGACGGTGGGCGGCCAGCGCCTGGAGTGACGCTTTTTACGGCTTTGGGCGGACGAGACGAAAGGGGGCTGCCTGGCGGCGGCGAAGCTAAATGGGTATCGGCAGATCGTGGCCGGAACGAAAAGAAATCCGCTCTGCCCTTTGGAAAGACCGCTTGTCTCACCCACCCATGGATCCCCTGCACCGCGCTTTGGCGGCCGCGCAGGCAACCGATGCCGCATCTGCCAAACGGTATTTCGCCCGCTATGGGCACTGAAGCCTCGTTTCAATGCGGCGACAACCTTGCCTGGGCCTGCGGGTTGCGCCCGCCGCGGAGGCGTCGACCCGATGGGACGACACGCCCTGGGAAAATCCCCGGCTTCGACGCGATGGTGAACGAAACCCCTTTGCCGGAGATGGGTTTCAAGACCACGCGGACCAGGCCCATGCCCCAAATC
>JASFFM010000278.1:0-6028 GCA_050124295.1 Desulfobacterales bacterium
GATGCAGTTGTGTCAGTACGCGTTCCACCGCCTCGGAATAGACCGTCTCGCCACTGATGAAGATGGAAGGTTCATCGGGCGATTGCAGGAAAAAACCCGCCCCCTTGGCCATCAGGTGATGCACCCAGCCATGACCGTAACGGGCTGGAATGGCCTTTATCTCGCCGCCCAGAAAGGGCTGTAGTACTCCCTAGGGCAACGCTAACGCAACCTGGAGCCATGTTTCCGGAGACAGGTCGCATCCTTCTGCGAACAAACCACCGGTAGGTTTTCGGTCCGGCGAAATGATTCGCCCGCGGTGTCGAGATGATCCGTATGCTGCAAGGCCTTGATGCCGAACATCCGGCTGTGGGTGACCAGGCAATGGGTGACTTTGCCCAGCAAGCCAGCGGCATTTTTCGGCAACGGGACGGTTGGGTTCCGCCGGGGTCTGTGGCGAACATGGGCAAACGACGGCAGTTTCCCCGTATCCCCGAGCATGGGGTCGATCATATAAGGTGGCATTTCTGAGGTGATGTATTTTCATGAAACGGATCTATACGTGAAGCCGTGGAGATGGTCGCGAATCTGACCTGCCGTGAAAAGAATAGAAAACGCTATGGATGGCGAAAAATGCTGAAGTATTTCCGCATTCGGGCATCGATCGTCAAGTGCAATCACTTCAGCAACCTGCGAAACCCTGGTGTAGGCCTGCTGGGAATCATCCTGGGAAAGAATTTTAGTAGAGAAAATACATGTCGCCGTTGGCCCCAAGGCGAAATAAACAACCCTGCAGCAAGCTGTAGGGAATTATCAAGTTAAATGGCCGGGAATACCCCGGACACCAGCGTCAGAGAGCACCATACACCTGCCGCCCGGCCACGAAGGTTTTCCGGATCCGGGGAATCGGCGCCTCTAAATCCACGAGAACCATGTCAGCCGATTTTCCCACGCTCAGGGATCCGGTATCATCGGCAATACCCGCGGCTTCGGCCGGTTTGAGAGTGAATCGGGCTATGGCCTGAGGGAGTGTCATCAATTCGGAGCGGTACAACTTCATCGCCGCATGCAGCATCGTCATGGGGGCATAATCGCTACAGACGATATCCAGCAGACCCTCGCGTGCGGTTTCCTCGGCCGTCAGGTTGGCATTGGTCGATTTACCCATAAGCAGATTAGGCGCTCCCATGGCAACCCGCATGCCCATCCGATTGGCCTCCCGGGCAGCGGACAACGAAACCGGAAATTCGGAAATGGCAACCCCCATCGCATGCAACCGCCGTACTTTTTCGGGCGTATCGTCATCGTGAGAAGCCAGCGGTATGCCTCTGTCGCGACAACGCCGCCCCAGTTTCTCTAAATCTTCGTCATTGACGGATGCGCGATCGGCGATCCGCTTTATAACCACGGCGCGCACCTCCTCATCGGAATATTGGTGATGGCGTCCCAGATAGTCCCGGAAAGCTTCGTAAGTTGCAAACTGCCCCTGGCCGGGCGTGTGGTCCATGTAGGAAAAAAGCTGAACCATGCCTTCGTCTATGAGGTGTGAAACCAAAGGCATCGCATCCATCAGGGTGATATCGTACCTTAAATGAATATAGGTCCGGCACAGGAGGTGTTCCTGGCATTTCCGGATGGTTTGAATCAGCGAATTGGCGGCCTGGGTCGCCCGCAGCCCTTTCTGACCATTTGAAAAGGCCACACAGTGGTAGATGCTGGTCACACCGCAGCTCGCCATGACCTTGTCCAGTTCCTGGAGCGCTAGGGAAACCGGAAAGTGAGCTCTCGGCCGGGGATGAATCGCCTTTTCATTGGCATCGCTGTGAATATCCACCAGGCCGGGAATCAACATGGCGCCGGCGGCGTCAATGACCGGCCCTTCACCGGCCATCCGGCCCTCCTGGATAGCGACGATCCTCCCGTTGACAACCTGAAGGCTGCCGTGGTCGATCACCCGCTCGGGGGTCACCAGAAGGCTGTTGGTGATCAGAAAACAAGGATCCGCTATCCGTGGGTGAACGATCGCTGAGGCGGTTGGTTTCATCGATGTGCTCCTTGGTCTTCAGCTGTCGGTTGTTTGAATGCTGATACCAAACACCCCCATTGCAAGAATTGAATGAGATTCCGGTTAGAAGACTTTGACGGCCTCGGTTGCTTTCCCGAAAATCGGCTTAATTGAAAAAACATCCCCCACTAACCGCACGACAACATTGGGCACCCATTATCGTATCGCCCCTTGAGAGAAACTGCCGGTCATTCCCTGACCGTTGGCTGCAAAGCGACGCATTAACATCACAACCAAAGGAGACGGCCATGGATTGTGTCCTTGAAATCGACCATTTGCATAAAACTTTTGGCACCACCCGGGCCCTGAACGACATTAACCTGACCATCGACAGAGGACAGATGGTCGCCCTTCTGGGACCTTCGGGATCCGGCAAGTCTACCCTTCTGCGGCATCTTTCGGGACTCGTAGTGGCGGACCGCGGCCAAAAATGCCGGGTCCAGGTCATGGGACGGGATATTCAAAAGGGCGGCGCTTTGTGTCCCGGCGTACGTCGCATCCGGGCGCAGGTCGGGTTTATCTTCCAACAATTCAACCTGGTGGATCGGCTCTCCGTGCTGACCAATGTTCTTGTGGGACGCCTGGGACGTATCCCGCTGTGGCGAAGCCTGCTGCATCGTTTCACCAAGTCGGAACGCCAGGAGGCCTTACAGGCGCTGGAACGCGTCGGCATTGCCGAGCATGCCCTGAAACGGGCCAGCAACCTCTCCGGAGGCCAGCAACAGCGTGCAGCCATTGCAAGGGCGCTGGTTCAGGGCGCCGAGATCATCCTGGCCGATGAACCGATTGCTTCCCTGGATCCCCGGGCTTCGCACCTGGTGATGCAGTCCCTTTCCAAGATCAACCAGGAAGACGGCGTGACCGTTCTGGTTTCGCTTCATCAGGTGGATTTTGCACTGAATTACTGTTCAAGGGTGGTGGCCTTGAAAGACGGCCAGGTCTACTATGACGGTCCCGCCGCCCAGTGCAGCCAGACCCGGCTAAAGGAAATCTACGGTACCGCTTTTGATGAGATCGCCGCTATCGTTCCGGACCGCAACCAACCGACGGAAGAAACCGTTCAGAGTGATTTTGAGCGCATTCTCCCCATGGCCGTCAATGAATAGCGAATCGTTTTTCCAGAAGTCGTTCTTCTAACTTCCCGGTTTTGGCCGGGGAAATGTCCAACAACCGCAAGGAGGTAAGTAAGATGATCAAGTCCATAACACGTTTGGTGGCGCTGGCCTGCGCCGCTCTGATGCTCACGACGGTTGCCGTCGCCTCGGACGAAGTCTTAGCGCCCAAGGAATTGAGTTTCGGCATTATCTCAACCGAATCGACCAGCGAACTGAAGAAAAACTGGATGCCTTTCCTCCAGGATATGTCCAAAGCCCTGGGGATGCCGGTCAAGCCTTTTTTTGCTTCGGACTATGCCGGTGTCATCGAAGGTATGCGGTTCAAGAAGGTCCATGTGGCCTGGTTTGGCAACAAATCGGCCATTGAAGCCGTGGACCGGGCCAACGGGGAAGTCTTTGCCCAGCAGGTGGATGTGGACGGGAATCCCGGGTATTGGTCATTGATCATCACCCACAAGGATACCGGCCTGAATAGCATGGACGATGTGATCAAGCGCGGCAAAGAACTGAATTTTGGCAACGGAGATGTCAACTCCACCTCAGGCTACCTCATCCCCAGCTACTATCTGTGGACGGTCGAATACGGGATCGATCCCAAGCGCCATTTCAAATCAGTGCGCAACGCCAACCATTCGGCCAACCTCATGGCCGTGGCCATGAAACAAGTCGATTTTGCCACCAACAATACCGAACGGATAAAGAAGTTCAAGGCGCAGAAGCCGGAACTGGCCAAAAATATCAAAGTATTGTGGAAGTCGCCCCTGATCCCCTCGGATCCATTGGTATGGCGTAAGGATCTGGACCGGGAGTTGAAATCCAACATCAAGGCCTTCATCCTGAGCTATGGCCGCAACGGCGACAACAAAGAGCAGGCCCTCAAAGTGCTGGCCGGACTTGACCTGGCCCCTTACTGGGACTCTTCCAACAAGCAGCTGGTTCCCATCCGCGAAATCAAGTACGCCAAAGAGAAGATGAAAGTCGAACACGACGAGAACATCAGCCAGGCCTCCAAACAGGAGAAAATTAAAGACATTGAAGCAAAGATTGCCGAAGTGCGCCAATTCAACGACATGTTGAACCGCTACTAACCCCAGTCCACCGGTGGTAGATTGTCGTCCCGATTGACGCGGACGGCGATCTGCCACCGTAATATGATAAAACTGCCGCCGACGGTTTCGATCGGCAGGCCCACAAGAGAAATCATGACAAAAATTACACCTGAGCCCGACATTATTGACCGTCTTGTCAGCGAACGATGGCCCAGGGTCCTTTTTGGCGCAACCCTCATGGCGAGTGCCCTTGCCCTGTGGCTGCTGCCGGCGCCATCCTCCGTCTATGCCGTTGCCGAAGAGGCCAGGCCGACCCAGCTTTTGGACTTCGCCTTTTCCAATCCCATCATGATCTGTTTAATGCTGGCTGTGACGGGAGGTGCCTTTGCCCTCTCCGGTCTCCTCGATCGCCCCAGCCCATGGCCCGCCATGCCGGCTTCCAAACAAACGGCCGGTAAACTTACCTTACCCAGGGTGCCTCTTTGGAAACGCTGGTTGTTCGTGCTGGTCTGGGCGGTGGTCTTGTTTACCCTGGCATGGGCCTGGCAGGGTTCCCGCATGAATCCCGGCGCTTTTTTCATCTCCGAAAACCAGCAGAATATGGCCCTGTTCGCCAAAGGGTTTGCCCCGCCGGATTTTGCCAACTGGCGTGAATACCGCAATGAAATTATCGTCACCATTCAGATCGCTATTTGGGGAACCCTTCTGTCCATTGTGGGAGCGATTCCTTTCGGGCTCATGTCGGCCCGCAATATCTCCCCGACCTGGATTCGCCAACCCACCCGTCGTCTCATGGATGTCTTCCGGGCCGTGAACGAAATGGTCTTTGCCCTGCTTTTTGTAACAGCCGTGGGGTTGGGCCCTTTTGCCGGCGTGTTGGCCCTTTTCGTCCACACCATGGGGACCCTGGCCAAGCTGTTCTCCGAGGCTGTGGAGGCCATCGACCCGCGTCCTGTGGAAGGGATCCGGGCCACCGGCGCCCACAGCCTGGAAGAAATCGTCTTCGGGGTCATTCCACAAGTGATGCCGCTCTGGCTCTCTTACTCCCTTTACCGCTTTGAGTCCAATGTGCGTTCAGCTACCGTGCTCGGTATCGTCGGGGCCGGCGGTATCGGGCTGTTGCTTTGGGATGCCATGCGCAATTTCGAGTATACCGCCACCGCCGCCATACTCGTCATCATCGTCATCGTGGTTTCGGCCATCGATCTGATCTCTTCTGCCGTCCGGAAGGCCTTCATATAGTCCCATGGCGACGAACACCGGTCGGACAAGCAGGATACGGTTCGACCTTTCGCCCAAACCTGTCGGCGACGGCTTTCCAGGCCGCCAACCGTGATGCGGATAATCACCATTAATACCTGGAAGGGGGACGGTGATTATCCCCGTCGCTTGGCATTACTGGCCGCCGGGTTGCAAGAGTTGGCACCCGATGTTCTCTGCCTGCAAGAATCCCTGCAGGTGCCTCACAGCGGTCCGGACACGGCCCGCCACCTGGCCGATCGGTTGCAGCTGAACTTGGCATGGGCCCCGTCGCGCCTCAAAAAACGCCACGTTACAGGCCGTCCACGGCCATGCTTTTCCGGCCTGGCGATTCTTTCACGCCACCCGATCCGCCAGCATCGTCGTCTGGCGCTGCCTGCCCACCGGAAAGATCCCGAACGTATTGCCCAGTGGATCGACATCGCCGTTGATCATCATGTTTGGCGGGTGGTCAATCTACACCTCACCCATATCCGCGAAGCCGCTGCCCTGCGGCAAAAGCAGTTGACCGAGACACTCGCTCAGGTGGACCGTTGTGGATCACCCGATACGGCGTGGCT
>JASFFM010000279.1:0-6004 GCA_050124295.1 Desulfobacterales bacterium
ACGAACGCAACGGTAGTTACCCTGGCCAGCTGGACAAGAACGATCTGGCCCGGCGTGGTATTACCGTCATCAATTGCCGCTTGGTGAGCATGCGCAGCCAACCCTATATCGACGAGAAGATGTTGGTGCCCATGCTGCTTTCGCTGACGTGAGGGCTAGATGACACACCCGTACCCGCAGTGTTCCTATCAATCAAATGAATTATCTAGAAGAGAAAGGAGAGAAAGATTATGGGAGAAAAGGGTATTACCTACAAGCGTATGGTGGATATCCAAGAGGCGGTATCTTATCTGGAGGCATTAGCCCAGAGCCTGAGGGACGGGTCGGTAGCGGTCGCCCACGGGGACAAGGCGCTTGATCTCGAGCCGCCCTCGGTGGTCGTCTTGGAGATTGAAGCCAAACAGAAGAAGGACAAGTCCAAGTTCGGATTTGAAATTGCCTGGAAACACACGGACGACGGTGACGGCGGGGGTCCATTAAAGATCTCCTCCCGGGCCAATGCTATTGCCGGGGATGAGACGTCTGTGGACGATTGAGTGTTTTCTGCAGTGTCATTCAGCCCAGCGACGGGAAGCGGTTCTTCCCGTCCCTGGACCTTTGCCCTGTGACAGAGCCTTTCCCAGCCTCATTGGAGGCGGGTAACGATCTGGTAGAGCACACCGGCAATTGTGGCGCCCATAACCCCCAGGAAAATATAGGTCAGGAACACGGCGCGTTTGACCAGGGCGTAAACGGCCATGGCCGCAGGGATGGAAGAGACCGCACCGGCGGTGACAAAGGCCAGGGCTGCTCCCGGGGTCATTCCCAGCTCCAAAAGTCCCGAAATCAGGGGGATGGCGGCATAGCCGTTCATGTAAGCCGGTATGCCTACAAGGGATGCCAGGGGAATGGCCAGAGGATTGGCGCTGCCCACCAGGCGTGCCACGGAAGCGGCTGGTAAATAGGCGATCATCAGGCTCTCGATAAAGAAGGCCATGGCCATCCATTTCCCCAGGAAAAGGCCGTTTTTCCGGACCTGTTCAAGGAAGGCGGCCCTCCGTGGGGATTCCTGCCAAAACTGCCAGGCAATGTGCACCGAGGCGCGGGGATCAAAGGATGGCTGCCCGCACCCGCAGCCCGAAGCCTGTTTCAATGGCTGGCGCAGGTATCCAAGCTTTTGCAGGCCGAGAACCGTTGACCCGGCCATCAGCCCCATACCGATGGCCGTGATGGTCTTGGCGATGGCGAAGGGCATGCTGATGCCTGCTGCGGTGAGGATGAACATCTCCGGATCCATAATGGGGGAAGCCATACAGAAAGCCATCACCGGTGCCAAAGGCACGCCGGAGGCCAGCATGGCCGCAATCAGGGGGATGACGCCGCAGGAACAAAAAGGCGAAAGCGCTCCGGCCAGGGAACCGGCCAGGATGGCCATGGCGGTATTCCCTGAGAAAGCCCGGGCGATCAACTGGTCCGCACCGCTGGCTTTGGCATAGGCCGCAAAACCAATCGCCAGAACAAAATAGGGGGCGATGCCGAGCAGGGCCTGGCCCATAAAGCGAATGCTCTGCACGGCCTGGTGGGCATCCAGTAGGAATAGGGCCAGCAGAGCCAGCGCCAGCAGGACGATGACGCGATCCAGAAAAAGGGTCATCCACGCGCCGGGCCGTTTGAGGACATTGATCGCGGTGTTCATGGTGCCTCTCCGTATGTGTTAAATTTCCAGAAATATCGAAATATTAGCCCAAAAAAAATCCCCGCTGGAGGCAACCCCGATCGCCTGCCTTGGCGGCGGCAGCCCAATGGAAGGGGGACTGAATTGATCAACCTGTCTTTTCAGCCACGCAGCACTCCTCGGTCAGAAAGGTGACGATCTGATCGATTTTTTCATAGTCCACGAAACAGCGCAGCACCGTGCTTTCCCTCTCCTGCCGGACGAGCCCGACCCCGCGGAGATGATTGATATGATGCGAGAGGGTGGAGTTGGGAATGTCAAGTGCTTTTTGGATTTCCCCCACTGCCATGCCGCTGTGGCCGGCACGCACCAGTTCGCGCACGATTTTCAAGCGGGTCCGGTTGCCCAGCTGAGCGAGGAGGATGGCGGCTGTGTCGTCGTCGAGGGTCATGCCGTTACCCTAATCCATATGACACGACATGTCAACTATATTTCCAGAAAAATCGAAATAATGATTGTCTGATCTGCCGCCTTGGTCAAAGCGCATGCCCTTTTCTGTTTCGGAGCTGTTCGATCACTTGGTCGGGAGGGTTTCTCAACAGCAGCCAGCGGAACTGAGCGCGGTAGTTTTTGACCGCGCTGATCCCCAGGGTGGACACGTCATAGACCCGCCAATCGCCTTGGCGGTTGACCATGCGCACCGTGATGGGCACCTTCCGGTCGGCCCACAAAACGTACACCTCCACCCGGGCCCGGGTGGGCGAGAGTTGCACCTGGCGTACAAATTCGATTTGCTCCCCATTGTATTGCTCGAGCAGCACCGGCAAATACGCACGCCGCAGGAAGGCGGCGAATTCCTTAACGAACACCTTTTGCTGCCGGACCGTGAAATTTTTCCAGTGGCCGGCCAGCACCAGCCGCGACATGGTGGTAAAATCGAAAAGGGTCTGGGAAAGTTGCCACAGGCGCTCTTCCAGGAGGGCGCGGGCGGCAGGGGCGCTGTATTGGGGGTCGTTCAGCACGGCGAGGCCCTGGATGACTTTTTCCCGCAGTACATCCATGGGCTGGCTGCTGGAAGCGGCCAGGGGTGAGACCATTGCCAGCATCACCACGATCAATGGTCCGTAATATAGGGCATGAATCTTCAATTCAGGGATCATTCCTAATCGGTGGTTTAGGCGATTTGGTGACATTCAGGGATTCAATATAGGCATCAAGCGGGATAAAAAAAGGTTTGCCGTCCTACAATGTCGCAATGGGCGATGGCAACCGCGGGAGATCGCCTCCACCCCGCGATCATGTTGCTCGCCCAAGGGATGGACACATGGTCAGACCGGCGGCTGTAAGCCGTCACCATCGAGGGATTTGATTTTTTTTCATCCCCCGTGCGGAAACGTTCCGACCAGGGTTCTTGGCGCGCCTATCCGCCACATTGCATCATTGACTTTAAAGTCTATTTTTTCTACACAACGATCCATACGACTCTTTCGAGCGCGCGCTTTCCCCCCTGACAGAAACGCCTCAAAGCGTATCGCGTACACGTTGCCTGAAGACCATGTCGTCATGGTCGCCCACGACATCATTTCTCTTGACGAAGTCATCAGGTCTCTGGACAGCATCCGGGCCGAGCCTGCTTTTGCACCCCGCCGGTCGATGCCTCCGAAGCGTTGGCCGGGTATTGGGTTGTGCTTGAACGAACGCAGGCCCTCGCTGATCGGTTGTTGCCGGGGCGGGCACCCAAATCTAAGGGATTGCCCCTGTTTCCGGCTGCTTTGCGGAATGACAGGGATGACGCCGCGGCCTTCAGCGCTGAGGATGTGGCGCGTGTTGGGCGGTTTCAATGCGCTTCCACCGCCTCTCCGCAAAAAGGCCTCGGAAGGACAGGATGCGCGCCTGAGTATGGCCATGCCGGGCGGCGTCGCACCCCATAAGCGGCCGCGCAGCAGCGGTCATCGCCGGTTCAGCAGGCCATCCTTGGTATTAGCGGCGTTTTCCGTCCGGCCTTAATTGATCGCCGACCCCGGGCGGACGACCTTTTTCAACCATCCTGCTCCGCGATTCGGACCCTCACACCCCAGGGCCGCGCGCCTGTGGTGAAATGGTGGAAGCGCAACGAAGGAAGGTTTTCCTGTCGAAACGTTAAATCGCGAGGTGCCCAATGCCCGAGACCACATACCCCGTCGCCATCGATCCGCAAAACGGACGCGCGCGTGTGAAAATCAGCGGAGAGATCAGCCCGGCCAAAATCGGCAACACGTATATTGCCATTTCCATAAGCCGGCCTTGGCTGGAAGGCGACATGAGCATTCTTTGGCAGCTTGAAAATGCATCTTTTCGGGCACCTTTTGAGTTTGCCGATATTTTCGAGGCCACCCAGACCGCCAAGCACTACATCAGGCCCGGCAAGTCCGCCATCGTGGTTGAGAGAAGCCTGGCCATGCAGGAAAAGGTAGCCGAATTCTACAAGGGAATTGCCCAAACGACGACCGCCCGGAGGGTCGCGATTTTTTACAGCGACAAAGACGCCGAGGCCTGGCTGGATGGTTGAGGTGGGCGGCCGATCGGCCCGCGGACCCTCTTCAGGCGCCCAACCGACGATCCTCGTTTGAGCCCCGCCAACCGCCCGCCTCGGCCTGCTTCGACGCTGGACCGGATGGCGGCCCATGACCGGCGACCCGGCCCCACGGATAATAGCGTGGTTTTGGGGTCAGACGTGTTTCAAGTATTCACGGATTTCCAGGGCTGCCGAACCTCCCTCGCCGGCGGCGCTGACCACTTGCTTGGTGCTGGTGTCGCGCACATCGCCGGCGGCAAATATCCCGGGAATGCTGGTTTCCAGCAAATGGGGATCACGGTTCTCAAAACCCGCCGGCCGCCTTCCATCGTGAATCAGGCCATGGCCGGTAACCACAAACCCCCACTGGTCCAGGCGGATGCCACTGTCCTTCAGAAAGCCTGTGTTGGGGGTCAAGCCGATGAAAATGAAAGCGCCGTCGACCGCCATTTCCGTCTCCTGGTGGCTTTGATTGTTGACCAGGCGCAGCTGCTTGAGCTTGCTATCGGCGCCTTCAAAAGCAGTCACTTCCGTGTGCCAGCGCACATCGATCCGCTCGTGGGCGAGCACCTTATCCTGGATGATGCGGGTGGCTTTGAACTCCCCGCGGCGAACCAGCAGGGTGACATGGTCGGCAAATTTGGTCAGCAGCAGGCTTTCCTCGGTGGCGCTGTTGCCGCCGCCCACCACAGCCACTTTTTGGCCTTTATAGAAAGGGCCATCGCAGGTTGCGCAGAAATGAACGCCGGCACCCAGGTAATCGGACTCGCCGGGCACGCCCAGGCGTTTATAGTGGCTGCCGGTGGCGATCAGAAGCGCCTTGGCGCTGTATTGGCCGCCATCGGCGGTGTGCAGACAGTGCAGATTGCCCTTGTGCTCCAGGGTGGCGACTTCCTGGGCCTGCAACAGCTCGACACCAAAACGTTCGGCCTGCTGACGCAGGCGCTTGCTGAACTCGATCCCCTCGACGCCTGAAGGGAAGCCGGGCATATTGTCCAGTTTTTCCGTCCCCGCAGCCTGCCCCCCAAAGGCGGCCCGCTCGATTACCAAGGTGTCGATGGCCTCGCGGGCCGTGTAAAGGGCCGTGGTCAAGCCGGCCGGCCCACCACCGATCACGATCAGATCGTAATGGCTGCGGCTGGCCTTGGTGCGCAGCCCCAGCTTTTCGGCCAGCTCCGCATTGGTTGGTTCGGTCAGGGACTCACCATCGGCAAATACGATCGTGGGGATGATCCGCTTGCCGTTGTTGGCTTCAATCACAAACGCTTCGGCCTGGGGATCTTCTTCGATGTCCACCCAGTTGTAGGGGATTTGGTGCTCCCCCAGAAACTGTTTGCTGGTGCGACAGTCCGGGCACCAGTGGGCGCCGTAGACGGTGATCTCGGGCTGGTCCATATCCCTTTCCTCCTGCTTGTTTGCCGGCGCCGCGGAAAACCCAATCCTCGCCCCAGGCGGTCGATTGCATCATATCGGTGGATGCTCACGACGCGGGAGAGGACACCCAAGTACTCGGTCTTCTTGGCCTTTGCCAGCCGCCGGTGCGATTTGGGATGAATATATGGCCCTGATCTTGCCCCTGTCAAATCACCGGGCGCAGGCGCCCGTGAGGGGCGGTGGATGGCCGGGTTATCATCGGTCCGGGGCTACCAGCGCTTCCACAGCGCCGCCGGACAGCCGGGTGGTACCTCCAGCGGCCGTTTGCTGCCGGGGTGCGATCTGCTTCGGGGCATCATCGACATGGGCGGCGCCCACGAAGTGCGCCCAGCCCGGCCAAGGTCGTTTGTTCCCCGGGCGCT
>JASFFM010000280.1:0-5953 GCA_050124295.1 Desulfobacterales bacterium
TCGATAACGCTGCTTGGGGTGGGGTATAATCCCCTCTGTCCCGCGCCGGGCATCGCCGGGGCCGCCGGAAAAATGCAGACGGACCTGTTTGCGTCCGCCACAGCTGGGTGCATTTCCACGTGCTGCGGCGGCGTCGCGCGGGATGAAGCCGGACACGGGCGCTTTGTTTGGGATCGTTTGGTCCCACGTGGAAGAAATGAACAAGTGCTAAAAACGTATCGCGCAAGGCCCGCAGTACTTTTTTCGGGCCCTCCGCCGGATGTGGATGGTCGATAGGGAAAATCAGTTGAAGAAGAATAATTGGCGCTAAATCCGATGAGCCCCATAAAAATCTTCCGCACCGATATCTTCACCTACCCGCTTCCGCCGGGACATCGTTTTCCTGCCGAAAAATACGCCATGCTCACGCGAAGACTGGTGGAAGACGGTATTGTGGACCGCGATGAATTGCTTGTGCCGCGGGAGACCACCCGGGAGGAATTGCTGCGGGTGCATTCCCCCGACTACCTCAAGCGCCTGGAAAGCGGCCAGATGACCCCCAGGGAAATACGGCGGATCGGGCTGCCCTGGTCCCTCGACCTGGTCAAGCGCGCCTATCGTTCCGTGGGGGCCACCGTGGAAAGCTGCTTTGGCGCCCTGGACGACGGCATGGCCATATCCCTCTCCGGCGGCACCCATCACGCGTTTGCCGATCGAGGCGAGGGCTACTGCCTCTTGAATGATGTTGCCGTGGCGGCGCGCGCCATCCAGGCCGCCAACCGGGCCGGGCGCATCCTGGTCATCGACGCCGACGTTCACCAGGGCAACGGCACGGCCTACCTTTTTCGCCACGATCCCTCGGTATTCACATTCTCCATCCACGGCCAAAACAATTTTCCGCTGCAGAAGCAGGCCAGCGATCTGGACGTGGCCCTGGCTGACGGGACCAGCGATGAAGCCTATCTGGCGGCCTTGCGCAACGGGCTGGCCGCAGTTGCCGATCGGTTCGTGCCGGAGCTGGCCGTTTACCTGGCCGGCGCTGATCCCCACCGCAACGATCGTTACGGCCGCATGGCCCTCACCAAGGAGGGGCTGGCCCTTCGAGACCGGGAAGTTTTGGCCTTCTGCCACAAGCACCGGCTGCCCGTGGCCGTCACCATGGCCGGTGGCTACGGACGGAACATCGCCGACACGGTGGCGATTCATGTGCAGACGGTGCGGATATTTAAGAACGATCGTTAGGCGCGCTTACATCAAGGCGACGATACGCCCGGCCGATGACAAAGGGCCAGCTGGGGACGCTGCTGATACGGGCGCATCATGGCGCAAAGGTGTTTTCTTCGCGAAAGGCACCGGCAGCCCTGACACGCGCATGAACATGATGGGTCCCCTGGGCAAGGTTTGTGAAGAGAGATGGTCCATCCTGCACCCGCGTGTTTCATTTGCCGTCGCGGGGGTATTTGGGCCCCTTATTCCGCCACGCCGGCGTCCTGCAGCCATTCATAGAATTTGCTCTTCGGCAAAGGATTATCCATCCAGGATTGGTCAGGACCCGGGTCGCGGATAACCTCCGCGACCGTTTTGAGGCGTGCCATCGGCTTTGCACTGACATATCCTCTCGCCGTCACCCATTGGATCTGCCGGGCATCTTGGATGGCGCGGATGATGAGGTTGGTCATCTGGCAATCACCAAGGCAGTATGCCATCACCTTCTGAAAACTTCCGGCGCGCCATGCCTTTGGTGCCTCTGCGCTATCCATGAGCTTTTCCTGGGCAATTCCCATGGCTTGGGCCACTTTTGCCAGGCTGACGGGAAAGCCGGCAAGGTTGAAAAACTGGAACATGGGATCATAGCTTTTAAGCGCGATACGCCCGGCGAGGACCATGTCGTTGGCCTGATACCCGATCCATTTCAGGTCGAAGCTCAAACCGTTCCATGCGCAGACCTTGAATCCCTTTTGCTGCATCTCATGGAGATAAAGCAGAAGTTCATGTGCCCGCTGGGGCGTCAAATTCAATGCCGGGCGACCTTCCTCGTCCTTGGAATACCACACCTTCTCCTCACCGCCATAAACGGATGTGGCCGCCACCGAAATGTGAAACGGTGCATACTTCTCCATGTCCTCGTATGGGCCCAGCTCGAAAACATCCGAAATCTCTACGTCGAAACTGAGTAGCGTCATGCCAATCCCTTCGCGCCTCGTGCCACGCTTTACGATCGCCTCTGTCTGCCCCGTTTAGGCCAGGCCGCGGAAAAATGTTTATATTTTGATTCTTGGCTGCCCTTCCTGGGCGCGTGTGGTGGAAGATGATACGCCGTTACGTGCCAATCTGCAAATTGGCGGCCGGGATGACGCGAACCCGCGGCCCGAAGCTGTGAATGTTGGTGAGGGTATCATTGTGGTGTCGAATAATTTGTGCGGCGGACAGATGAGCCTTGTTTTCCGTGGTATGCGCGTCTTCGATCAGGATGACCGGGTAACCCAGGGCCAGCGCTCGGCGGGTGGTCGTGTCGACGCAGAACTCGGTGTGCATGCCGCAAATGACAAGGTCACGAATGGCGCGCTGCTTCAGGGTTTCATGCAAAGCCGTTCGATGAAATGCGTCCGGGGTGGTTTTTCGAATCCGCAGGTCTGTTGGTTCAACCTGAAGACCGCGGGCAAGTTGCCATGCATGCGTTCCGTATTCGAGCAATCCGGAGGCTGACGCGTGTTGAATAAAAACCACAAGTGCGCCCACAGCACGTGCTTTGGCGGAAACCTTGTTGATGCGATCGATGACACGGGCCGAGGCGAAAGCGCCCGGCACCCCCTCGCAAAGCCCCTGTTGGACATCGATAATCAAAAGCGCGGTTTTCATGGGTGACGCCCCCGGGGTTGGTGAAGTTTGGGAGGACGATCATTTCAGGGGCCAATTCCAACGCAAATGCGGAAAATTCGCTGGCCCGCATGGCCCGGCACCCCTGTGAAGGGGGTGGCATGCGCTGATTTTGCGGGGCCTGAACAACGATTTTGGGGGCCGAAATCCTCGGATCATGTCAAGGGGCTATCTTTGCTGCCCCTTCGATTGAAACCGGGGTGTGCTGTCTGCTTTTCTTCGTGAGCGGTTTGACATCGGAGGCACGAACGAACCCCTGTTAAGGCCTTGCGGCACGCCTCCGGGATGGGTTCCCCACACGCGTCACAATGGGTGAGGCTCTCCCCCTTCGGCAGGCGGCTACGGGCCGATCGCACGGCATCGTCCACACTGGCATCGATCTGTTCCTGAACACCCCCGCCACGGGACCAAACTGCGGCCATGGTTCGCGCCATCCAAGGGGGCTTCTCCCACCAAGCCCGAGGCCGAAGCTGGACGCCGCGAAAGGGGTTTGAAAATGGAATATTAACGTTTGGTGGTTCCCGTTGTTCCGCGCCGCGCAACCGCGATGTAAGCGGAAAAAAGCGCGCCGACGGTCTGAGCACGCCCAAAGGCGGGATCAAGCGGGGCACGGCCGTTTGGGATGGCTTCGTTTTCTGTCGCGTGAGAGAAAAAAAAGCCACCCTTTCAGAAACAACACCCAGGACCGGCAGAACATCTCTGTGTCGCCACCAGAGGTCGAGGGCTTGGATCGAGGCTCAATACGGTCGCCAATTGACCTAATCCGACTCATACGTCCCAGCCCGCCCGACGCGCCGTATGAATATCGGCGTGAATATGTCTTTAGCACCATAGGGCGGCATTTCCAAGCGGCCTTCAAGCGCAAGCTGCTCCGCGTTCGTATCCCTGATCTCAAAGCTTTTCACGATCCAATAGAAGCCAAAAACCACGACCCCGGCAGCCTCGATGAAAAAGACGATCGATCCCTTGCCCGGATCGGGTTGCAGGATCAACTTCACCGTAACGGCAATGACCGGGGATGCGATCATGGCCAGGCCCAAAACGGTATATATTTTCTTATACCACCTAACTTTGTCCGCATCCGAAATCAGATCCAGGGTGTCCCCCGACCTGAAGATGCAGACATAGGCAATCGAAAAAAAGAAGAGAACCGCCGCCGTGCCGTGCAGCGTCATTTTCGGGCAGGCATCGCCACACCCCCACGACATGGGAACCGCAGCGACGATCAGTAAAAATATACCGGCCAGGTTCAGGGCCCAGTTCTCGAAAACCGTGTAGCCCTTGTAGAGAATTAAAAAGACGCCCACTGCCGCCAGGACACCCACAAATACATCTCGCATGACGCCCCCGCCGGCGTGGTAGTAGGCGCTCATGGACCCCTGCAGCGGCAGGTCCGCGCGTATCAGCCCTCCGATATACAACACAGCCGGCAGGGCAATGGCCAGCCCTGCAATGCCGATACGAAGATAAGTGTAAGTATCGGTAATGTGATCTTGAAGCTCATTGGGTTCCATCGGGCACCTCCTCCCTTGTATGAAATGGGATGGGGGCGGAAAAGAGGCTTTCACTGGCGGGCGGCTTCGTGGATGAATCTTCGATTTTGCGGATCGAAACAGCGTTAAAGTGGCAATTTTGTGAATAGACTTAATAAAACAACCGTCCCCATTTTATTTCCACATTTAAAACCATGGATCACCCTTGGGCTGCAAAGCGGCTATCGATCCCTTGGGATCAACACCAGGTCGAATTCCGCCCTCGATCTTCCTTCCTCGGGATAGTGCTGGGTCACCAGGGAATTGAACCCCTCGGCGGTTATCCGCAGATGGATGTGCGGTGGCCGAAAACCGTAATCGGTTGGCGGGCTGCTCTCGAAGCGATAGGTCCCGGCGTCATCGGCCATCACCGTTGCCCGGTGCCGATCGTCGTAATTTCCTTCCGGGTTTGTCAGCCACAGCTCGATTTGGGCCCCGGGAATCGGGGCGCAGTCCTGAGAAGACCTGACCGTGCCTGTGATCAGGTATCCTTTGCCAACTGAGGATCGCAGGGGCGCATCGGGTTTGTAAAAAGGCCCCATCATATCCGGCGGGGTCGGGGTACACCTTTCATCGGCGGCAACCAACCACTGCCCGTCGATCAAAAACAAAAGCCCTAAAACCAATGCTTTAATCAGCAACTGTGGCATGTCCCATTCACCCCTTTTTTGGACCTCGAACCGAAGATACCCTAAGGCGCATACGGACAATTGATTGTTCAGCATGAATCGTTGATATCTGGAAAGCTGCCCCCCACGTCTCTCATTGAATAGGGATATAGACTGATAACACCAAAAAAGTCTTACCGTTTTACGCAATGTCAATTCCAGGGCCGTTTATTTCCCCTGGGGAAATTTTTGAATCTCGTACATCGCCTCGAGCAGGCTACTCATTTTGCCCGTCCCGAACCAACGGTGGTAGATTTTTTTGATTTCTCCTGAACGATACAAATTGGCCAAAGCGGCGTTGGCCGCCTGCAGCAACTCGTGATTGTCTTTCTGGACCGCAATCGCGTATGGTTCGTATGACAAAAAACCTGGCGCCAGAATAAATCGATCCCGATCCTGTGCTTTACGCAGCCTCTCCCGCAAAATCATCCGGTCACCAAAATAAAAATCGACCTCGCCTCTCTGTAACGCTCTAAATGCAGCAAAATGATTGTCTTTCGGAACCATCTTCACCGAGACTCCAAGAAGTCTCTCCACGAGTTCTTTTGTGGTCGTATGGGCGACGACACCCACCTTGACCGCTTCGTGATCAATTGGTTGGGTAAGCGCTTCCACTCTGGCATCACGTCGTTTCATGACGCTTGCACCACTTAAGAAAGTCAGCAACGTAAAATGATGGTCTTTCATCCTTTCGATCGTTACCGTGGTGGCACCGCACAGAATCTGGATCCGCTTATTCTTTAGTTCCTCGAACCGATTGCTTGCATCAACCGCGATTATTTTGAGTTTAAGGTCGGTATCGCCTTTATTGTGTTTGTACTGCTCAAAAATCTTGTAGCACAGATCAACGCTATATCCCTTGAAATCATCTCCTTCCTTATAGGCAAACGGTGCGGT
>JASFFM010000281.1:0-5942 GCA_050124295.1 Desulfobacterales bacterium
CAGGATTGCGTTGAGACCTACCGTCGCCGCGCCGTCGATCACGCAGGTCAAGTGCACCCTGAGAAAGTGCAGCACAGGCTCGAGAAAAGCACGAATCAGATGTTTGACGGTCCTATATCGCTCTGGCGGGGATTAGCAATACTCTCCCCGAAAGGGGATGAACTGAAAGTCCACCGGTATCCTCACCATCCGTTTCAAGCGTTCGGCCAACAGGGCCCCGCAGGCCACCACGCAGCTGACCGATACCGACATCCGGTCCAGTGGGAGACGCAGGTCTTGCGCACCCTCATCGATGGCTCGCTCGGCCTGGCCGGCCCGGATTTACCCCCCCCAGGTTTTGAAAAACCCGGCCATTCGGGCTGCGATGCTTAAGTAATCAACAATCCCGTTGACGACCTAAATGCCACCGAGACAGGTGATGTGGGATTCACCCCGCACCAGCTCCATTACAGAAAGCCGTTCGATAGCGACCGTCGAGGCGGCTTGTGACCGGCACCCCCATGGCGGCAAGGGTTTCGATAGCAGCCTGGATGGTTTGATCATAGTCGGTGGCATACACCTTGACGACCTCGCCATTGGTGTCGAGATAGGCATGCAAATCGTTGCCACGGTGTAGACCGCCAGCACAACCGGACGCTAGGACCGCTATCGCCAGCCATAATTCAAACCCCAATATGCGTCTCATGGTTGTTCCCGTCGGTTTCCGCCAGCCCCTTATTTGAAGATGGTTTCTTGTCCAATAACCGATCTCGATCCCCGATTTCAAGCAATAGCGCAAGATGATGACCATGTTACGGTAATTGCCTCCGGCCTCAAGGACATATCCCGCAATATTTGGGGGCCACGCCGTTATGGATTTTCAACGATTTCCCCCTCGCGGGATGACGGTCCCAAACGGGACCGAGCCTGGCAGGCCAACGGAAATAGAACCGCCTCGGATGGGGTTGATTGGGAAGCTATCCCCAAAATGGTAGCAGAATGGTGGCGGCAGGGGAGCTCGAATCAGCGTCAGTCCAAACAGCTAAATGGGTCTACCGCGGTTTGCGATTCGTAAAACCTTGCGTTCGGTTATTCAGGTGTATTGGCGTTGATGGGAACCACACAGGTGCGCCCTCTTGAACGTTGGCAATATTCCACGATGGGCGCGCCAACATTCAATCAGTGTGCACGAATGAATTGCCCTATCTTTGCTATCGCTTCTAAAGCTTCACTGAGGAAGGGGGCGAACCCCTGAAACACATGGGGCATCCCCTCCCAGACCTCAAGGGTTACATCGCCTCCCTGCTCGGCCACATGCTTGGCCAATCGCCTCGCGTCATCCAGCAACACCTCGGCATCGCCGACCTGCAACAAGAGCGGGGGCATCCCGTGATAGTCGCCAAACAAGGGGGAGGCGTATGGATGGGTGGGGTCGCTGTCTGGGCCCAGGTAGATCGGAATGAGGGCGGGTAGGGCTTGCGGATTGATGATGGGGTCGACGGACGCCCGCGAAACCAAGGACGGGCTTGCGCAGGTGAAATCCGTGGCCGGGGAGATGGCAATCACGGCATCGGGCAACGGTTGTTGGAGGTCTTTGAGGTTTAACAAGGTGGCCAGGGACAGGTTGCCCCCGGCGGAGTCTCCCATCAGGTAGGCGGACCCGAGCGACCTTTTACCGTGGGGGCCGTTTTGCCGCATCCATTGATAGGCCTGGACACAATCGTTCAAACCGGCCGGAAATTTGTGTTCCGGCGCCAAGCGATAATCCACGGCAAGAACAACCGCCCCCGCGGCTTGCGATACCCGCGACAAAAAAGCACGATAGCCAGCAGGAGAGCCTGAAATCCAGGAACCACCGTGAATGTAAAGGATTCGGCGGTGGGGGTCGGCACCGTCGGCGACGATCCATTCCATGGGAATTGGGGCGGCTTTAACGGGGTGCCAGCGCCCATGGATTTCGGAGGTCGAGGGGTGGACACAAAAATATTCTTCAATAAGCTTGCGGCGCGCATTGATGTCGTGGATCAATTGAAACGCTTGCTCGGCAATTGAGCGAAGATGGTCAAAAACTTTCTCTGTCGCTTTATCCATACATCATCACCCATTTCAATTCGCTTGATACATCGATAATCCATGCTTCGATCCACGCCCTGCTTTATAAACCGATTTCTAGTAATCGAATCGAGGCGCTCATTCAAGCAAAATTCACGGCCCTTGGGTATTGACTAAATGATGGGGCTTGACGGGGACGGCCTATCCGAAATACGTTCAATTGTGGTTGTCCGTCAAAGGCGAAATCGAAGGTGATGAATCCCACCTCGGTGGTCAAGGTCTCAAAGGCCAAAGAGGCCGTGGTGCTTGCCAAAAGCCGGTTTTCGGTATCTTCAAACCGGGCGGCAAAGTCTACCCGGAAGTTGTGCCTGATCGCGCCAAAGCCACGCTAGAAGGCATTGTTGGGTGTCGTCTAAATTCCGATCGGGTTTTCCACGCCGACGGCTGGCGTGGGTAATATAGCCTGGTTGATGCGGGCTTTACCAAGCCATATCGCGGATCACATGGCCGGAATGAATTTGCCCGGGGCCGCAGCCATACAGGTGGCATTTGCCAATGGAAGGGAGGCAACCTTATGATTGGCTCAATGATCGCCTTGGGCAATGCAGGTGGGATCACCAGATGTCATTATTTTACAGGTTGGCGGGAATAGGGGGGTGAATATGTTTGCCAGCGATTTTATGGACACGCAGTTTCATACCCTTCAGCCGCAGCAGAATATAGCGGAGGCATTCTCAGCCTTTCAAAAGGCATCTGAAATCGAAAAGAAGAAAATCTTCGGCATGATGGTCACCGACGACACAGACCGACTCGTGGGCATGCTCTCCATGTATGACGTTCTGAATTATGTTCAGCCCAAACATGCGGCCTTATTTGGTGAAATGGACGATCTGGATCCCACGGAGGCTTACCGGAATCGTTTGGACACCATCCAGTCCATCCTTGTAAATGACATTATGACCACGGATGTGGTCACCATTCGTCCGGATACCCACCTGATGGTCATCGCCGAGATCATGATCAAAAAGCATATTCGACGGCTTCCGGTGGTCGATGATCAAACCGTGTTGGGCATCGTCTACGTTTCGGACGTCTTCCATCGAATCATGACCATGTTTTCTGCCGGTGACGCCTGACCATGCGGATTTGGCGCTAAAGATTGGGTTTCCGCAACTGACCTTCTGGAGAAACCATCACTATGCCTGTGGTAGAAACGCTTGGTGTCTTGAGTGGGATTCCCGTGGCCAAAGCCATGCGGCGGCAGGTTGTTTGTCTGCCCGCCACGGCGGTCATCGGGCAGGGGATCCGTATGATGACCCGCTACAAGGCCAATGCCGTTCTGCTGACCGATAAGGGCATCCCCTACGGTGTGGTTTCCAAAACGGATCTCCTGGGCGCCTACTATGCTGAAATCCCGTCCGATACCCCCCTGGGTGATGTGATGGGAAGCCAACCCATCGCCTGCTTTCCCGACGACTTGGTGGAAGACGCCTTGGAGATCATGGCAGCGGCCGGTGTGCATCGGCTTTATGTCACCGGCGCCCATCGGGAGGAGGTTGTCGGTACCGTGTCCTATTCCGATATCATCGGGCTGCTATATCGCTACTGCCGCGCCTGTGAACGCGGAACCGCCCAAAGAGGTCTGAAACGGTCCGGGATCGATCCTTCCACCCGTCTTCTGGTAAAGGACGTCATGACGCAGGAGGTGCTGGCCTGCGGGGACAAGGATCCCCTGTTCACCGTCCTTGAAACGCTCACCTCGCATCACATGGGTGCGGTGCTCATTCAGGACGAAGGGCCCTCTTCGGTCGGTGTCATATCCAAGACCGATCTCATCCTGGCCTACCACCACGGTGTGTCGCCGGACACCGAAGCAGGGAACATCATGACCACACCGGTCTATTCCGTGCCAGCCTCGGCACCCCTGTCCACGGCCATCCAGCATATGCTGATCAGGGATGTCCAGCGCCTCTTCGTTCATCGCGATGAATCCCTCCCGCAACGGATCGAGGGCGTGCTGGCGCTCTCCGATGCTGCCCGCTTCCGCTCGGGCTCTTGCCGGGCCTGCACCGCCGGGCGGATCTTGACCCCCTGAGGATCGGTCGGAAAAAGAAAACGCAGCGCGTTTAAAAGTTACCACCGCGACCTCGATGGCCTGAGCTCATTTCAAGAATGGCAGCGAAAGATAGGCCTGGGAGTGGTATAGTGACCGCGCATGTATTCGATCGATGGCCCAGGTCGCATTATCTCCTGCACTACCGCCTGTGCAGGGATCCGGGGTTACCCTAAAACCGTCAACATATGGTCGTCGCAAAATACATGATCGTCCGATGCTCAGCCCCAATAAGGCCCGGCAATTGCGGATCGCCAGCTAAGCTCTGCCAACACATTTTGGTCGCCGTAGGTTCGATGACGGGCCCGTCATCGCCGGTTCGGGCCGGTTCGTCCTTGATGGGATTATGGCAACCGATATGGGCTCAATTGATATTGGGTATCCTGGGAGGGTATCTGTCAATCCAGCCATCAAAGGCGGTTTGCGGCCGATATAAGATCGGTTTGAATGATTTACCGATTACCCCGTCGGGGTCATTCTCATAGGCCACGAAATGTTGCCATCGATTGGCTACCCACCTCCGGGGCGATGATCTAAACAGCACAGAAGATCTGTTCCAGATCAAGGCCGACAGCACGGTGAGCAGCATCGGCATAAAAACATACCGTCTGCAAACAACGAACGGGAAGATCCGTGAGGCCAAGGAAGCTTATGGGCATATTCTATACTCCCCGGTACACGCGGGAATAGCTGACATTTTATGTATTCTCGTCATCTCCAACATTGGGCGCTTCAAGAATAATCCGGCAGTCGGCCACAGTGGCCCCTTGGCCTTCCCCGTGGACCATTAAGGGATTGATATCCATCTCGATGATTTCCGGATGATTGATCACCATATCGGAGAGACTGACGAGGGCCTTTTCAACGGCCGTCAAATCGGACGCTGGTCTTCCTCGGAAGCCTTCAAAAATCTTGTAACCCTTAACTTCGTACATCATCCGACGGGCTTCATTTCGACTGATCGGCGCCAGACGAAAGACCACATCCTGAAAAAGCTCCACATAGATTCCCCCAAGTCCGAACATGAGTAAAGGTCCGAAAATCGGGTAACGGTTCATGCCCAGGATGGTTTCATCCCCTTGGCGGGCCATCTTTTGCACCAGCACACCGTCGATCACGGCCTTGGGATCATATCGGCGCGCATCTTCAACGATTTGTCTAAAGGCTTTTTTTACGTCTTCGGGTGTTTTGAGTCCCACGACAACACCGCCGGCATCCGATTTGTGAAGAATCTGAGACGATACGATTTTCATCACCACCGGTAAGCCTATATCCTTGGCTAGTTTGACGGCCTCGTCTTCGCTTTGGGCAAGTTGCGTTGGCAGCACGTTAAAACCGTAGCATTTAAGCAGCTCGGTACCATCCAATTCGCCCAGGCGGGTTTTATCCGCCGCCAGGCAGGATTGGATGATCTGCGCCGCCCGGTTTTTATCGTGCTGGAGCGTCAAGGGGGCCAGTTGCTGACGATTTAGCCATTGGGAGTATTGGTAAAGGGTTCCGAAAGCCTTGGCGGCATTCTCCGGGAAGTTGTATACCGGATAGCCGTGCTCCTGCAGATATTTAACCCCAGCGGAAACATCGATGATGCCCATAAAGCTGCACAGAATCGGCTTTTGGGACCCCCTGGCAACACGCACAATGGCTTCGGCCGTACCCAGGGCGTTGGTCATCGATTGCGGGGTCAGGATCACCAGGGCCCCATCGACATTTTCGTCTTTGATGACGGCGGAGAGTGCATTTTCATAGCGATCCTGGGAGGCATCCCCAATCACATCCACCGGATTGTTCAGATTGGCGG